>NZ_JBICVH010000002.1:0-174870 GCF_043198905.1 Kitasatospora sp. NPDC048715
GGCACGTAGGCGCCGCCGGCCTTGAGAACGGCGAGCAGGGCGACGACCAGGTCGGGTCCGCGTTCGAGGCATACCGCGACCAGCGTGGCGGGGCCCACGCCGAGTGTCCTGAGGTGGCGGGCGAGCCGGTTCGCTCGGGCGTTCAACTCCCGGTAGGTGAGGGACTGTTCGCCCGAGATCAGCGCCACGGCGTCCGGGCGTTCGCGTGCGCGTTCCTGGAAGAGCTCGGGGACGCCGAGGTCCACCGGGAAGGGTGCGGCCGTGTCGTTCCACTCCACCAGGAGCCGTTCGCGTTCGGTGGCGGTCAGCAGGTTCAGTTCGCCGATCCGGTGGTCGGGGCCGGCGGCCGCGGAGGCGAGGAGCTCTCCGAAGTGGCCTGTCATTCGTTCGATCGTCGCGCGGTCGAAGAGGTCGGTGGAGTACTCGACGCAGGCCGTGATGCGGTTGCCGTCCTCGCGGAACGACATCGTCAGGTCGAGGGCGGAGGTCGTGGCCTCCAGGGACAGCGGTTCGGCGTCCAGTCCCTTGAACTCCCATTGTCCGTCGAAGCCGTCCTGGGCGGCGAGCATCACCTGGAAGAGCGGGGTGCGGGAGAGGTCGCGCTGTGGGGCCAGTTCCTCCACCAGGCGTTCGAAGGGGACGTCCTGGTTGGCGTAGGCGTCCAGCGCGCGGCCCCTGACCTGCCGCAACAGCTCACGGACCGTCGGGTCGCCGCCGAGGTCGGCGCGCAGGACCAGGTTGTTCAGGAAGAACCCGACCAGCCCCTCGGTCTCCGGCCGGTTCCGTCCCGCGATCGGCACGCCGACCGCCACGTCGGACTGCCCCGAGTACGTGGAGAGCAGCACCTGGAACAGGCCGAGCAGCACCATGAACAGTGTGCAGTCCTCGCGCCGCGCCAGCTCCCGCAGCCCACCGGTCACCTCGGCCGGCACCTCGAACTCAAGGCTCGACCCGCGACCCGACCGCACCGAGGGCCGCGGCCGGTCCGTCGGCAGCTCCAACGGCTCCAGACCCGCCAACGCCTCACGCCAGTAGGCCAATTGACCATCAACAACCGATGCGGATAAGTCGTCGCTACCCACAGCCATCGCTCCGAGAACCTCTCTAGGCACAGGTCGGCACCCCTCTCGTGCGGGTTGGAGTTCTCTCCGCAGGGCATGCAGGAGAGCTCGCAGCGCACAATGAAGGGGGCACATCAAGAATGAAGACAAGCCAGTCGGACAACACTCAAGAATGAGGTGCTCAGCGCTTGGCGGTCGCCGCCGCAACTCCTTCAGGAGCCTCATCGTCACCGTTGGGCGACGACGGGAACTTCCGCATGGTGCGCAGCGGCGAAAGGAGAATCGGAATAAAGGCGAAACAGCCCGCGGCGGCACACACGAAAAGCCCCTGGCGTACCCCGAGCCACCCGGCCACGGCGCCGCCCAGTACGGAGCCGACGGGCATGAAGCTCCAGGTCAGGAATCGCATCGTGGCATTTACTCGCCCGAGATATTCATCGGGGGTCAGGGTCTGTGTGCAGCTGACTTGAGTGACATTGTAGACGACGATCATAAACGCCGTGACACCGTCGGCGCAGGCCGCGATCCAGAGCGTCCAGCCGGATCCGACAAAGGGAAGGACGAGCGCAAAAGGGGAGCCGAGGAGCAGGATCAACCACATGGCAGGACCGGGGCCGGCCTTCTCGGAAATCCGCCTCGCCAGGAAGGACCCGAGGAGCCCACCCGCTCCGGATACGCTCAGGAAGATTCCGATCAAGGCGGGCGACAGATCGAGCGTCCTCGCCAGGAAGAGCATCATCACCGTGTAAGCGGCATACCACGTCAAGTTCAGCCAGGCGGAGGACCCGGCGATCGCGAGGAGCCGAGAGCTTCCGCGCACCAGACGGAGCCCAGCCCCGATCTCCTGGAGCATACGGGATTCCGTTCCACGGACCGGCTCCGCCTCTTCGGCGCGAATCCGTGCGATGCAGGCCGAGGAGATCAGAAGGCCGACGCTGGTCACCACGAAGGAGACCGGAGCCGTGAGCAGTGCCACGGCCTGACCGCCCAGTGAAGGGCCACCCACGGCAAAGACCTGCTGGACGCCGGTGAGCTTCGCATTCCCCTCCAGTACCCTGTCCCGACCCACAAGGCTGGGGAGATAACTCTGGTACGCGACGTCAAAGAATACGTTGCACACGCCGAACAGGAGAACGGTGGCGTAGAGCTGCCAGATCGAAAGGAGGTCGACCCACCAGCACAGAGGAATGGAAAGAAGAATGAGAGAACGCGCAAGCTGGCACAGGGCAAGGATTCTGCGACGCCGAAGCCGGTCCACCCACACGCCGGCCGGCAGGCCGACCAGCAGGAACGGGAGAGTGAGGAAGGTGGAGACGAGCCCCACTTCGAACGCTCCGGCATCCAGCGCAAGGACTGCGACCAGCGGGATGGCGATCCTCGCCACACTGACACTGGCGGCACTCACTGCCGTAGCGGCGAAGAGCCCCCTGAACCCTCGGTCTTCTAAAATTCCCGGCTTTTTGGTCATGAAGTTACCATCATAGACAACCAGTCACAGTAAATTGGCAAGGATTTCGCCGTTCGGCGGTCCGGAAAATGATGCCACCGGGGTGGCGAAATTTGCGACAGCATTCGCGAACTGGCCATCTGGAAAATGTCTCGTGCGGGGCCGGCGCGTCAAGCGGAGTGGTGCATCCCGATGGGGGTGGATCTGTCCTGCCGGCCGGATCTCCACGAACGGGGGGGCCTGGCCACTCCGTCGGTCCCTTGTCCCGGCGTTCGGCGTCTCGCTGTCGACCGTACACCGCCGGTGCGCCGCCCCCGCGACGGCCGGGCCTTCGAGGCCCTGGTCATGGTGGTCCGGTGGTCCGGCCCGGACTCGACAGTGGCGAGCGGGGTGACTGCCACGGGGGGAAGGCCGTACGCACCGTCTCCTGGCTGCTCGGCCACCGCCAGCTGACCGTGCGACAGGAGCGGGTCGGCGACCGGGCCAACGCTATCCCCGTCCTTGCTGCAGCTCTGGCCTGCGACAAGGGACTCGTCGGACTCACCGCACGGGACATCCGCCAGGGCGACGTGGGACACGAGGGGCTCTCCTTCTGCATAGGCATCCCGCATGGGTTTCGCCGAGACGAACGGAGTGTTGTTGCAATGTAACATTGCACATGTCTCAGTGTGTGGGGCGATGGCTTGAAGGTCAACTACATTCTCGGCACCCGCAGTTCGTGATCATCGGCGCACGGTCGCGGTGGCGGTGAGGATGTCCAGGTGAGCCGCCCCACGGGCGGATGCGGAGGCCCGCGGCGTGCAGGGCGGGGCTGGAACTGTACGTGGTGAGCATGTTGTTGGGCGACCGGGCCGAGGGAGAGGACGAGCGGGGGCAGGGGCAGGGGCAGGTGACCGAACCGGGTGGGCAGGATGGCTGGTTACCGCCCCTCCTTCAAGGGGTGCGGAAATCCGTGGGCGGCCGCACGGAAGATCACGTACTGTGTGGCTCCACGCCCCGAGACGAACGGAAGGAGGCGAGTGCCGTGCGGTTCACACCTTTCCAGCGCTCCCTCTTCCGCTGTCCCGGCGTGGTTCGTGAGGTCTGACCGGGAGCGCTCCAAGCAGCCTGTATCCCGGAGGAATCCATGACCGATCCGGTCATCCGCGCGCTCTCCGCGAGCGACGCTCATCTCTTCGACGCACTCCCCGACCCCCTGGGCGCCCGTGAAGGCCATCGGCGTACCCGGTTCCGCCCCGACTGGAAGCGCGTCGGTACGAACTCCTGGTGGAGCGCTTCCTGTACCGCTGGACCCCGGAGCGAGGTCTGCCCGAGCGGCCCCGGTCGCCTGTTCCTCCCGGCGGGCCGGGCGGCCTGGCGAGGAGTAGCACGCGGTGGGCGGTCCGGTCCGAGAGCAGGGCCGGACCGCCTGCCGGCGCCGGCCTGCCCGGTCCGCTGGCTTCGCGGACCGGGCAGGTGATCAGTTGTCGGACGGGTCTTGGGTGTTCAGCAGCTCAGGTTGTTGCCCGGTACGGTGCCGAGCAGCTGGGTGAAGCGCTGGTAGGCGTTGATCCGGCTCTGCACCTGTGCGGGGTTGCCGCCGTTGCACTCCAGTGAGCCGTTGATGCTGCGGATGGTCTCGCCGAAGCCGTAGCCGTTGACGATCGCGTTGTGGGGGGTCATGGTGCCCGGCCCGTTCTGGGTGTTCCAGTACCAGAGTGCGGTCTTCCAGGCGACGGCCGGGTCGGTCTGCACCAGGTTGGGGTTGCGCAGCAGGTCGATGCCGAGGGCGTCGCCGGCCGCCTTGTAGTTGAAGTTCCAGCTCAGCTGGATCGGGCCGCGCCCGTAGTACGCGGCCTGCCCGGCCGGGCAGCCGTAGGGCTGTGAAGTGTCGCAGTAGTGGGGGTAGTTGGCGGTGTTCTGCTCGACCACGTAGACCAGCGCGCCGGTCTCGTGGTTGACGTTGGCGAGGAAGGCCGCGGCCTCCTGCTTGCGGACGGTGTCGCTGCCGGTGGCCGCGAAGGCGGGGTAGGCGGCGAGGGCGTCGATCAGGCCCTGGTAGGTGTAGAAGGGGTTCCGGTTCGGGAACATCTGGTCGAACTGGGCCTGGCTGACCGGGAATCCGCTCGGGTTCGGCGTGCCGGTGGACGTGGACGTCGGCGTGACGGTCGGGGTCGGGGTCGTCGTCGGGCCGGTGCCGCAGCCGCCCTGGTCGGACCAGACGCCGGAGCCTCCGGTGCTGGGCGGCTCGTTCTGGGTCCACCACTTGGCGAGCCAGTTGTGGCCGTCGTAGGAGACGGCGGCGCCGCCGGTGTAGACGGCCGAGGAGTTCCAGGGCGTGGCGCAGACGGCGGCGCTGGCGTTGGCCGCGGGCAGCAGCAGGACCACCGCCAGCGCCGTGGCGACGGCGGAGAGCAGTGCGAGCAGGCGTTTCGTGGACACTTGATCACCCCTTGTGCGGTGTGGGGCCGCACGGTCGTGGAGGTAGGGACGTCGGGGCAGGGGAGCCGGGCCCCGCGGGTGGGGGCACGTCGTGGGGGACGGGCCGACCGGGGTGCGGGCCGGTGCGGGCTGACCCAGACTCAAGCGGAATGGTCTATACCTGTCAAGGGGTTCCCGGAAAAGACGCACCCAGCGGAACGGCCGGGGAGGAAACAGGGGCCGGGGGCGGCTCCGGCTCGGGGGAGGGAGCGGGTGCGAGGCCTCCGCGCCCCCGCGCGCCGCACAGGACCGAGGCCGACGCGCGCAGCGGCACGAGCGCCTGGGTATCGGGAAGTCGGTATCGGCAAGTGGGTATCGGGCGATCACGGGAGGTTCCATGAGTGAGCAGCAGGAAGTGCCGCCGATCTCGATCTTCTACCGTCGCGACGGGCTCGGCCCGGGCCCGGCACTGGGTGAGGTCCAGCGCGGGGACCGGGTTCGGCGCGTCCAGGACTTCTGGCTGCACCGGGTCGGTGAGTACTGGCTCGTCACCCGGCACGCCGACGTGCGGCGCGTGCTGGCCGACCAGGAGACGTTCGCGATGTACGACCCGCAACGCGCTCCGGTCCTGCCGAACGAGCTCCTCAACATGGACCCGCCGGAGCACACACGGCTGCGCCACGTCCTGACGCCGGAGTTCACCGGGAAGCGGATCCGCTCACTGGAGCCGATGATCCGCACCCTGGTCGGCGAGCTGATCGACGCCATGGAATCGCGGGGTCCCACGGCGGACCTGATGGCCGACTTCGCCCTGCCGCTGCCGCTCGGGGTGATCTGCGCGATGCTCGGCGTTCCCGACCCCGACCAGGGGCAGTTCCACCGCTGGTCCCGTACCACGCTGGATCTCGGGCTCCCCATCGAGGAACGGCTCGCGGCCGGCCGGGAATCGCACGCGTACATGGCCTCCCTGGTGGCGGAGAAGCGGCGCAGCCCGGACGACGGGATGATCGGCATGCTCGTCCGGGAGCACGGCGGCGCGGTGTCGGACTCCGAACTGGTCGGCGTCTGCGAGTTGCTGCTGCTCGCCGGCCACGTCACGGTGTCCAACACGATCGGCCTGGGCGTGCTCGCCCTGCTGTCGCACCCGGAACAGGCCGACCGGTTGCGCGACGCCACCGAGGGCGATCCGGTGATCGACACCGCCGTCGAGGAACTTTTGCGGTACCTGTCCGTGTCCAGCACCGCGCTGGCCCGGACCGCGCGGTGCGACACCGAGATCGGCGGCGTGCCGATCAAGGCCGGTGACCAGGTCGTCTGTCAACTGCCGGTGGCCAACCGCGACCCGGCGCTCGGCGCCGGGATGGACCGCTTCGACATCGCACGCAAACCCGTGTCGCACCTGGCGTTCGGGCACGGCCCGCACCACTGCCTCGGCGCTCCGCTGGCCCGCGCCGAACTGCGGATCGCGGTGCCCGCGCTCCTGCGGCGTCTGCCCGGTCTCGCGCTCGCGTGTCCCGCCGAGGACGTGCCCTACCGCGTCAACAACGAGGTCTACGGCCTCGACGCACTGCCTGTCACCTGGTGACCCGTGGCGTCGACGGGAACCAGGGCGGCGCCGGGCACGGTGCGACGGACGTCCGCCGCGGCCTCCGGCACCCCGGCCGCACCGTCCAGGCAGGTCGGAGAACGGCTTCACCGGGCGCGACACCACCTTCAGGACCTGGAACCAGCCCCACCCGGCCCGCATACTGGCGGGAGCCGACGGCATCCCGGTCCACGGCGACCAGCGCTCGGAGCGGGACGTGGGACGCGGGACGAGGCAGCACTCGTTCCGGCGCGGGTGCCGGGGCGTCCGCCGTCCACCGACGCCGACGAGGAAGAACCCGCCATGACCTACACCGTGGATTTCGACACCGTCTCGACCGTCGGTCTGGAGTCTTCACCCGTCGCGGAGGCGCTGGCCGGTCTGCGGGCGAACGAGGCCCGCTACTTCAGGAACAAGTACGACCACGCCTTCACGGTGGAGCCGGCCGGCGACGCCCGGGAGGCCGTCGACTGGGTGCACCGGATCCTCAAGGAGGAACGGGACATCGTCATCGCGTCCCGCCCGCTGGAGGCCACGGCCTTCCAGGTCGAGAACATCCGCATGGCCTATGTCTTCTACGAGAGCGGGCTGTCGGTCAACGTGATGTACACCGTCGACGACGCCAAGAAGCGGGCGGTCGGGTTCAAGCTCTCCGAGGGGATGGAGATCCCGGAGGAGCTCGCCTCCCGCTTCAAGTTCGCCCGGCAGAAGTCGAAGCTCGCCGGTGTCATCCGCGGCTCGTTCTTCGTCGTCAAGAACGAGTACTGACCGCCGCACCCCCGCGTCCGGCGGCCCGGCCCGGCCCCGCCCCCGGCCCCGGGGACCGGAGCGACCGGGCGACCGGGGCGCCGACCGGGGGCCCTGGCTGCTCCGGGTGTCACGACTGCTCACCCGCCCGCAGTTCGGTGGCGATCCGGCGCCGGCCGGCGACCAGCGTCTCCACCACCACCCCGAGCCCGACCAGCAGGGCCAGGCCCGCGGTGGGCAGCAGCACCGGCATCAGCACGGGGACGACGACGTCCCCGACCTTGGCGCCGACCAGCGTCGAGATGTCGAAGGCCCCGCCCAGCAGGGCGACCGCCGCCAGTGCGACCAGGCCGCCGCCGACGGCCGCGGCCAGGGTCTGCGGCAGCGCCTCGGTCATGATCAGTGCCAGCCCCTGCCGCGGCCGCATGCCCATGGTGCGCAGTCGGGCGAGCACGGCGGTGCGGTCGGGCGCGGCCCGGAAGAGCGTCAGCAGGACGGCGAGCAGGGCGAATCCGGCTCCGGCGGCGGCCGCGTACCGGAACAGCCGCCCGGCGGCGTGCTGCAGCGGGTCGTCACCGAGCGCGGCGGCGGTCTCCCGGCTGCTGTGCACGGTGTATCCCGAGGGCAGGCCGTGGGTGTCCTTGCCGACGGCGGTGGCGTCCTCCGCGATCAGCTTGGCCAGTCCGACCGGCCGGTCCCCGCTGTTGTCCCGCAGGACCGTTCTGACCCGGTCGGGGTCGACGTCGCCGACGGCGAACCACGTGTTGACGCGCCTGGTGTCCGGCAGTCGTTCCCAGGCGGGGCCGGCGGGGACGACGACGAACGGCTTGCCCGGGTCCGGCAGTGCGGGGGTGGCGCCGACGACACCGGCGACGGTGAGGTGCAGGTCGTTGCCGTTGGGCGTGCGCACCCGGGACGGCCCTGCGGCCAGGCGTTCGGCCAGGTCGCGGCTGACCAGGGCGGGCACCGGGGTGTCCCGGCCGCCGCCGGACGTCCCGGCCAGCTTTGCCGGATCGAACCCGCCGACGCCGAGGGCCCGGGCTATCTCGGCGTACGCCGCCGGGTCGGCCACCACCACCAGGTCGGCCTCGGTGTAGTCCCGGTCGGTGGCGAAGAAGCGGGCTCTGGGCTCGATCCAGGCCGCGGTCGAGGCCCGGACGCCGGGCAGGGCGGCGGCGGCCTCGGTGAACGGCGCGGTCAGGGTGGCGTAGTCCGGGAGGGCGACGCCGATGTCCCCGCCCGTGGCGATGCGCGCGGCGCGGGTCCGCACGTGGTCGACGGTGTCGAGCACGGTGGCGCCGAAGCCGGTCGTGGTGACGGCGATCAGCAGGGCGAGCAGCGGCAGCACGGAGGGCTTGCGGCGGCCGGAGCCGTCGCGGGCGGCCCGGGCGAGGCCGAGGAAGCCGATCGGGCCGCGGCCCCGGCCGGCGAGGGCGGCCAGCCGGCCGACCACCACCGGTTCGATCCTGGCCAGCAGCAGTCCGCCGGTGACGGCGAGCAGGAGCGGCGCGGCGACCAGCAGCGGGTCCACCCCGGCCCCGGGGTGGCCGACACCCCGGCGTCGGACCTCCGCCACGGCCGCGGCGGTGACCGCCAGGACGGCGAGTTCGCCGACCAGTCGGCGGCGGCCGCCGGCCGGTCGTCGACGGGACCACAGCAGGGCCGCGCGGACCGGAAAGGCCAGCAGCGCGATCAGGGTCGCGACCAGGGCGGCCGACACCGCGCGGTCCCACCGGGGGGTGGGCAGCAGCACCAGGGCGAGGGCCGTGGCGAGCACGGCGGCGGGCAGGACGGTGACCGCCCCCTCGCCGATCAGCCGTCGCAGCACCCCGGCGAGGGAACCGCCGCGAGCCCGGAGCAGCCGGATCTCGGCGGCGCGCCGGTCGGTGGTGAGCGCGGCGGCCAGGAAGAGCACCACGGTGGCGACGCCCGCGACGCCGGCCGGGCCGATCGCGCTGAGCGGCAGCGAGGCACGGTAGCGCTCGTCCGCCCGGGTGAGGACGTCGGGCAGGCCGGAGACGGTCTGCAGGTCGGCGCGTCCGGTCGCGTCGAGGAGGGCGGTGGCGTCGCGCCCGGTCAGGAAGGATCTGATGACGTCGCGGGTGCGGTCGATCCGGTCGGCGTGCAGCGAAGCGGGGTCGACGGGCAGCCGCCAGAAGTTCTCGGCGGTCGAACCCCAGCGGACCAGCGCGGGCAGGCTGCCGCCGTCGACGAACCCGCTGGTCGTCCAGTGCTCGTGGTCGGGCTTGGTGTTCAGGCAGGCGCGGGCCGGGCAGCCGAGGTCGTCCCAGAACGGGTCCTGGGGGTCGTTGACCCGGTAGAGGCCGACCACCACGGTGGTCCGCCTGGCGCCGGAGCTCTCGACGCCGTTGTCGATGACGTCACCGAGTTTGATGCGGATGGTCTCGGCGGCCTTCTCGCTGACCACGATCGGCAGCGGACCGCCGACGGCGCCGGGGGTCGGCCAGGTGCCGTCGGTGAGGGTGGCCCGGGCGGCCAGGTCGTGCAGGTGGAGCAGGCTGAGGACCGGGTAGGGCTCCTTGTCCGAGATGTGGGCGTACCCCGGATTGGCCATGGAGTGGTCGCCCAGGGCGCGGGCACCGTAGGCCTGCCCCGCTCGGGACGGCGTCAGCCGCCGGCCGACCTGTTCGACCAGTTGCCGCTGCACCCGGTCGAGTTCGACGGCGGTGTCGTCGTCCCGGGTCCTGGAAGTGGTCTGCAGGCTGGTCTGGTTGGGGCCCTTCCCGCTGACGAAGTCCTGGAGTGCCGTGTCCGCGCCCCGGTCCGCGATGCGGGGGAGGGCCGCCGCGAGGAAGACGGTGACGAACGCGAGGGCCGCCATGAGCAGCGCGGACAGCGGGTTCGCCCGCAGCCTGGTGCGGACCCAGCGCGGTGGGCGGTGGGCGGAGTCGCGGGTGGGCACGGGGGTGCCGGCCCGGGCGGTCACTTCTCCTCCACGTGGCGCAGCCTGCGCACAACGGAGCCGAGCATCACGTTCCTCCCCCGGTCGCGCCCCGGTCGCATCCCGGCCCCACGCGTCGATCCGGTCCGGGGAGGTCGGCTGCGGACGGGCACCCTGCGGGCCCAACCGGCGCACTGATCACCGGCATTCGGTCACCGGATAGCGGACGATGCTGTCAGATTCAATCCGGGAACGGAAGTCACACCCGAGGGCCGCCCCCGCCGTTCGGCGGGGCCGAACGGCGGGAGCGGCCCTCGTCCGTCGGTGGTCGCCGGCCGGTCGTGGCTCGACCGCCATGTCCTCCCGGATCCCTATGCGCTGTCCCGCGGCCCGGCCTTCGGCCGCAGCAGGGCCGGCGTCGGCTTCGCGCCCGACAGCCGTACGGCGGCGCCGCGGGCGAGGTCGAAGGCGAGCGCCGGGTCCTCCGTGCGGGTCCACGGCGGGCTGCCGCACCACGGCCCGATCGCCCGGAACTGCTCCAGGGCGATGCGGTGGAGCCCGGCGATGCCCGCGTAGTGGGCGAGCAGGTGCCGCAGGTGCGGCAGCCGGTCGTGGTCCGGGCGGACCCGGGCCAGCGCGGCCGCGACCTTGCGCACCGGGTCCCTGCCCAGCTCGCCGCTCAGCGTGGTGCCGAGGGCGCCGCGCAGCTCCAGCTCGTACAGCGCCTGCAGGTAGAGGCCGGGCAGCGGGCTGCCGGCCGGGGCCTTTCTGAGCGCCCGCTTGGCGAAGGCCAGCATCTTCTTGTCCGAGCCGGACCACTTGGCGCACCAGTACTGCATGGCCTGCCAGTGGCCCTCGTAGTGGAACGGCGCCCGCTCGACCAGGCCGCGCCACAGCTCCTCGAACTGCTTGGGCGTGTACTGCGCGCCGCGGGCGGCGGTCACCATGACGACCCAGGGGCCCGGGTCGGCGGGGGCCAGGAGGGCGGCCCGCTTCGCGGCCTCGACGGCGGCGGGCAGCATGGCCCGGAAGGTCAGCATGGCCTCCTCGGGCACCTCGTGGGTGTCCCGGGAGCCGCGGACCGTCCAGGCCGCCTGCACCATCCGGCCGGCCTCCAGGGTGGCCGCGTCGCAGTTGCCCGGCTCGGCCGCGCGCCAGGTCTTCAGCCAGCTGTCGTTCCGGTCGGCGATGGAGTCCAGCAGGTCGAGCCGGTACCAGCGCTCGTCCCAGTCCTGCCCGGCGGCCTCGACGTACGCGGCGGCGGGCCTCCAGTCCCCGGCCCAGGCCGCCTCGGCGATCGCCAGGGACTCCTGGCGGAGGTGCGGGGGCGGCGGCGGCCCGGCGCGGCCCGGGTCGAGCCGGTCGCGGGGGGCCATGCCGTACGTGGGCGCGTCGAACTCGGTCCGGGCCCAGTTCCGGGCCTTGTTCCTGCGGAACCTGAGGACGGCGGCGAGGGCGAGCATGCCCAGCACGCCGAGGATGAGGTACGTCACGGCGGAGCATCATCCTTGATCGCGGCTCGTGCGGGCAACGGGACGGACGGGCGCCGTGCTCCGGTGACGGCGGGCGCGCGGACGGACGGCGGAAGAAGATCCAGGCTCTTGCCCCGGCCGAATTAGTCATCTTAACTATGCATTCAGAGGCGTTGATCCACTGCACGTCGTCATCGCCGGCTTCACGGGCACCCTTGTGTGCCGCCCTGGACCGCCCGAGCTCCAACGGATGCCGACCGTCCGTCACCCCGGGGTTCCGCGCGCGTTCGAAGCGATCCGTGCGATCCGATCGGGGGCCTCGGTCCGGGCGATCCGATCCGTACCACCGGGGTCACCGGCCGCTCCCCCCAGCGCCGCCACCGCGCCGTCGATCCCTGCAACGACCCTCCCCCAGGAAAGGTCTGGCCTTGTCGGAGACGTACGAGCCCCACGGCACCACCACCGACCAGGCGGACCCGCGTCCCGCGCTCGGGGCCGCCACCCCGGCGGCGGCCGGGGTCCGGCTCCCGGAGCCCGCGCCGGGACAGCAGCGGCTCTGGGCGCTGTCCCAGCTGGACGGCGCCGACGCCGCGTACAACGAGACCCTGGCCTTCACCCTGCGCGGAACCCTCGACCGGGCGGTGCTCGCCCGCGCGCTCGACGAACTGGTCTCCCGGCACGAGGTCCTGCGCACCCGGCTGGTCGCCGGCGGAGACGGCCTCCACCAGCTGATCGGTCCGTCCGACTCCGGCTACACCCTCGCGGTGGACGACCTGACCGGGCTCCCGGACGCCGGGGCGCGCGTCACCGCCCTGCAGCGCGCGGAGTCCGACACGCCCTTCGACCTGAGCCGCGGCCCGCTGGCGCGCGGCCGTCTGGTCGTCCTGGCCGAGCGGCACCACGTGCTGCTGCTGACCCTGCACCACGCGGTCTTCGACGGCTGGTCCATGACCGTGATGCTGCGTGAACTCGGAACGCTGTACACGGCGTTCCGTGACGGCGCGCACTCCCCGCTGCCGCCGCTGCCCCTGCAGTACGCCGACTACACCCGTTGGCAGCGGGAGTGGGCGTGCGGGGACGAACCGGCGGTGCAGGCCGCCCACTGGAGGGAAGCCCTCGCCGGCGCCCCGGCCCTGCTCGAACTGCCCACCGACCGCCCCCGACCGCCGGAGCAGGACCACCGCGGCGGCCGGGTGCCGCTCTCCATCGACCGGGAACTCGGCACCGCCCTCACGTCGCTCGCGCGCCGGCAGGGCGGGACCCTGTTCACGGCCGTGCTGGCCGGCTGGTCCGTGGTGCTGTCGCGGCTGACCGGGCAGAGCGACATCGTCGTCGGCGTCCCGACGGCCAACCGCCGCCGCGGCACCTTCTCCGACCTGATCGGATTCTTCGTCAACTCCCTGGCGGTGCGGGTCGACCTGGCGGACTCGCCGACCGGGTCGGCCGTGCTGAAGCAGGTGCGCGGCGCACTGCGGGCCGCCCTGAAGCACCAGGACCTGCCGTTCGAGCAGGTGGTGGAGCTGATCAACCCGCCGCGCAGCACCGCCCACACCCCGCTGTTCCAGACCATGGTCGCCTGGCAGCCCTCCCGGAAGGGCCTGCTGGACCTGCCCGGGATCGAGGTCGAGCCGCTCGGCATCCCGTACGCCGGGGCCAAGTTCGACCTGGCCCTGTCGCTGGCGGAGGAGGACGACGGCCGGGTGGCCGGCCATCTGGACTACGCCGTCGCGCTGTTCGACCACCCGACGGCCGAGCGCTACGCGGGCTATCTGCTCCGGGTGCTGGCCCAGCTGGTCGACCGGCCCGACCTGGGCGTGGACGAGCTGGAACTGATGGACGAGGAGGAGCGCCGCCGGGTGCTGTCGGAGTGGAGCGGCGCCGACCGGGCCCACCGGGACGACGGCACCAGCCAGAACGACCGGGACGACCAGGACGGCCGGGACGGCCGGGACGGCCGGGACCGCCGGGACGACCGGGACGATCAGGGCGACCGCGCCGACGGGTCGGCGACGCCCGCCGCTGCCGCCCCGGCCGGGTTGGTCGAGCGCTTCCAGGCCCAGGTCCGAACCCGCCCCACCGCTCCGGCCCTGGTCCGGGACGGGGAGCGGCTCGACTACGCCGCGCTCGACCGCCGCGCCAACCGGCTGGCGCACGCGCTGATCGCCCGCGGCGTCGGCCCGGACCAGGTCGTCGGCCTGCACTCCGGGCGCTCGACCGAGCTGGTGGTGGGCGTCCTCGGCATCCTCAAGGCGGGCGCCGCCTACCTGCCGCTGGACCCGGGGCAGCCGGTCGAGCGGCTGGCCGCGATGGTCGAGGACGCGGCGCCGGCCCTGGTGCTCAGCGACGCCGACGTGCCGCCCGGGGGCTGGCAGCCGGTGCGGGCGGTCGAGGCCGAGGCGGAGCGCGACGACGCACCGGGGATCACCGTCGGGCCGTCGCAGCTCGCCTATGTCATCCACACCTCCGGCTCCACCGGCCGCCCCAAGGGCGTGGCGGTGACCCACGGCAGCGTCCTCAACCTCTTCGACACCTGGCTGGCGCGCTTCGGGGCCACCCCCGGCGAGGCGGCCTCCGCCTGGTCGAGCATCGGATTCGACGCCTCGGTGCACGAGTTGCTGATGCCGCTCACCACCGGCGCCGTGCTGCACCTGGTCCCCGACGAGCTGCGCGGCGACCCGGAGGAACTGCTGGGCTGGATGCGCGAGCACCGCGTCGTGCAGGCCTTCCTGCCGCCCTCCTACGTCACGTGGATCGACGAGGACGCCGAGGCGCGCCTGGACGGGCTGGTGCTCCGTCAGCTGCTGACCGGGGTGGAGTCCCTCCCCGAGAAGGCGCTGCACCGCATCCAGCAGGCGCTGCCCGGCCTGCGTATCTGCTACGGCTACGGGCCCACCGAGGCGACGCTGTACAGCACCGCCTACACCGACCCGCGGCCGCTGGACCGGCCGTGCCCGATCGGCCGCCCCCTCGACAACACCCGCCTCTACCTGCTCGACCGGCGGCTCCGGCCGGTGCCGACCGGGGTGACCGGCGAGGTCTTCCTCGGCGGGGCGAGCCTGGCCCGGGGCTACCTGCACCGTCCGGACCTGACCGCCGAGCGCTTCGTCGACGACCCCTTCGCGCCCGGTGAACGCCTGTACCGCACCGGGGACCTCGCCCGCTGGCTTCCGGACGGCAACGCCCAGTACCTCGGCCGCGGCGACGACCAGGTCAAACTGCGCGGCTTCCGGATCGAGCCGGGGGAGGTCGAGGCCGCGCTGCTGGCCCTCCCCGGCGTGCGGGAGGCGGCGGTGCTGGCCGACCGCGACGCCGCGGGCGAGCTGCGCCTGGTGGCGGGCGTGGGCCGGGGCGACGCGGAGCCGCGCCGACCGCACGAGTGGCGTGCCGCCCTGGCGCGGCGGCTGCCGGACTACATGATCCCCGCGCTCTTCGTGGAACTGCCGCGGCTGCCGCTCAACCGCAGCGGCAAGCCGGACCGCGCCGCGCTGCTGGACGCGGCCCGCTCCGCGACCCGTGCCCGGGTGAACACGGCGAGCCCGCGGGACCACGTGGAGATGGCGCTGCACACCATCTGGCGGCGGGTGCTGCTCCACCCCGGCATCGGGATATCCGACAACTTCTTCGATCTGGGCGGCACTTCGATATCGGCCATCAAGGTGGCCCTGGCCGTCCGTGAGGAGTTCGGCGAGACCCTGCCGATCCGCGACCTCGTGCAGAACCCGACCATCGAGGCCCTGGCCGAACGGCTCCGGGCGGGGGCGTCGGGCGCACCGGACGGCAACCTGGTCGAGTTCCGCCGGGGGGACGGACAGCAGCGGGTGGTCTGCGTCCACCCGGCCGGCGGTACCGCCTTCTGCTACCTGCCGCTGGCCGCGGCGCTGCCCGACCGGGTCGGCGTCCTCGGGGTGCAGTCGCCCGGGATCAACCCCGGGGAGACGCCGCTGCCCACGGTCGAGGCCATGGCGGAGCAGTACCTGGCGCTGGTCGACCCCCGTCCGGACGAGGCGCTGGTGCTGTGCGGTCTCTCCTACGGCGGCCTGGTCGCCCACGAGATGGGGCGCCGACTGGCCCGGGCCGGGCACACCCGGTTCAGCGTGGTGCTGCTCGACACCCACGGAACCGAGGACACGGAGCAGCTCGCCTCGATCGAACCCGTGCCGATGGCCGAGTTCCGCGACAAGCTCATCAGGTTCAACGGGATGTACCCGGGGATCGAGGACGAGCAGATCGACCGGTACTTCCGCATCTACAACCACAACCGGATGACCGCCCGCGACTACCGGACGCCGCCCTCGCCGGCCCGGCTGGTGCTGGTCGAGGCCGCCGGGGACGCAGTGGCCGCCGGGGACGCGAACCGGGAACAGGAGGAGCAAGCGGCGCGTGCCGTACGCGCGTTCTGGCAGCGGCGCGCCGGCGGCGGCCTGCTGGTCGAGCCGGTCGCCGGCGGCCACTGGGACCTGCTGGAGAGCGCGGCGGTGCCCCGGATCGCCGAGCTGATCGCGGCCGAGCTGGACCGCCATCCGGTGCCCCCGCCCGCCCCGGCCGAGCCCGTACCCGGACAGCCGTCCGTCGCGTGCGTCGCGTCCGCCGCGTCCGCCGGGGAGGCCTGATGCCCGCCGAGAGCGCCGTGAGCGCAGCGCCCGGCACGCCCACGGCCACCGGCCTCGCCCTGGCGGTGCACGAGCAGGCCCTGCGCACCCCCCGGGCCGTCGCGCTGGTCGACGGCGACGTCCGGCTGGACTACGCGGGCCTGGAGGCCGCCGCCGCGGCGGTGGCCCGCGGGCTGCGCCGTGCCGGCGTCCGCCCCGGTGAGGCGGTGGCGGTCTGCCTGCCGCGCTCCTGGCAGCTGGTCTGCGTCATGCTGGGCGTCCTGCGGCTCGGCGCCCTGGTCGTCCCGCTGGACGCGCAGAGCCCGGCGGAACGCCGACGCCACATCCTGACGGACTCGTCCAGCGTGGCCGTGGTCCACGGCGGGACGGCACCCGACGACCTGCCGGTCCGGGTGCGCCCGCTGGAGGCGGCGGCGCTGCTCGCGGCCGGACCGGGCGACCTGGAGGCGGTCTTCACCGGGGCGCCGGTCTCCTTCCTCTTCTACACCTCGGGCACGACCGGCCGCCCCAAGGGCGTCGAGGTGCGGGACGCCGGCATCCTGCGGCTGGCGAGCCCGGGGTACATCCGCATCGAGCAGGGAGCCCGCTACTCCTGCCTGTCCAATCCGGCGTTCGACGCCTTGAGCTTCGAGGTCTGGGTGCCGCTGCTGACCGGCGGCTGCTGCGTCGTCCTCGGTGACGAGGCCGTCCAGACGCCGCACCGGCTGGCCGCCGCCCTGCTGCGGGAGCGCATCGACACGGCCTTCGTCACGGTGGCCCTGTTCAACGCGGTGGTGGACACGGAGCCGTCCTGCTTCGCCGGGGTCGGACAGCTGCTGGTCGGCGGGGAGCAGCTCAACGCCCGGCTGATCCGCCGCTGGTACCGGCACAACGCGGCGGCCCCCACCCGGCTGCACAACGTCTACGGCCCCACCGAGGCCACCACCTTCGCGCTGTGCCACCCGATCCCGCGGGACTTCGACGGGGACCTGGTGCCGATCGGACGGGTGCTGCCGGGGACCGGGGCCGTGCTGGTGGCCCCGGACGGCGACCGGGTCGCGGCGCCCGGGGAGGTGGCCGAACTCCATCTGTCCGGCGCCGGTCTCGCGGCCGGCTACCGCGAGCTGCCCGAGGAGACGGAGCGCCGGTTCGTCCGGCTGCCCTGGTACGACGACGGCCGCACGACGCACTACCGCACCGGCGACCTGGTGCGGGCCGGCGCCGACGGCCTGATCGAGTACGTCGGACGCGCCGACCGCCAGGTGAAGGTCCGCGGCTTCCGGATCGAGCCCGGCGAGCTGGAGCGGCAGATCGTCACGCATCCGGCGGTGCGGCAGGCGTACGTGTGCACCCGCAGGCGCGGGGAGGACGGACCGAACGAGCTGCTGGCGTACGTCGTGCTGGGGGAGGATGTCCCGTTCGAGGAGTTCGACCGCCATCTGGCGGCCGGACTGCCGGGCTACATGAGGCCCCATCACATCCACCTCGTGGACGCGCTCCCGCTGAACGCCAACGGCAAGGTCGACCGGGCCGCCCTGCTGCGCCGCGGCGACCGGCCCTGGCGCGGCCCGGAGGGCGACCGTCCGGGCGCCGCGGCCGTCACCGCGCGGCAGCGTGAGGTGCTGGCCCTGGCGGCCGAGGTGCTCGGGGTGCCGGACCTGCGGCTGGGCGACCGCTGGATCGCCTCCGGCGGCGACTCGCTCAAGGCGCTGCGGCTGCGCTTCGAGGTGCGCCGGCGCTGGGGCTGCGAACTGCCCCAGGCCCGCGTGCTGACCGGGGACGTGGCGGGGATCGCCCGGGCGGTGGCGGAGGCCGGAGCCGCCGACTCGCCGTACCCGGTGCCGCCCGCGCCGACCCGGGCACGCTCGGCGTCCGCCACCAGCGAGCAGCAGCGCCTGTGGCTGCTGCAGCAGCGGGCGCCGCGCTCCCGGGCCTACGCGGTGGAACTGGCCTTCCGCCTGGACGGCCCGGTCGACACCGCCGCGTTGCGCGGTTCGCTGCGGGAACTGGTGCGGCTCCACGCGGCCCTGCGCACCGCCTTCGAGGCCGCGCCCGACGGCCTGCGCCAGCTGGTCGGGGACCCGTACGACCCGTGGACCGAACCCGACCCGGGGACCGAACCCGGCCTGCGGGCCGAATCCGACCCGGGGGTGGTCGGCATCGGCGGCGAGGACGATGCGCGCGCCACGGCGGAACGTTTCTTCGCGGTGCCGTTCGACCTGGCCCGCCCCCGGATGCTGCGCGCCCGCTGGCTGCCGCAGGACGGGGGAGGGGTGCTGCTGCTCCACCTGCACCACATCGCGGTCGACGGCTGGTCGCTCAACGTCCTGCTGAACGACCTGTCGTCCGGCTACCGGCACGCCCTCGACGGCGCCGCCGAGGCCTCGCGGCGGACGGACACCGCCCCGGTGCCCACCCCGCTGGACTACGCCGCCTGGCAGGCCGACTGGTTCGCAGGCCCCGCCTACCAGGCCCAGCGCGCCGAACTGCGGGCCCACTACGCCCGGTCGGAGGAGGCGGTGGACCACGAGCCCGGTGACCCGGCCGGAGCCCCGCCCTTCTCCCGGGCCGGCCTGCTGCACACCTCGCTGGACGTCGTGCGGCGCGCCGCCGTGGACCGGATCTGCGCCGAACTGGGCATGACCCGCTTCGAGTTGCTGCTCGGCGTCTTCGCCTGGAGCCTGTACGGGGTGACCGGCTCGGCCAGGCCGCGGATCGCCGCACCGGTGGCCAACCGGCCGGTCCAGGAGTTCGAGGGCAGCGTCGGCATGTTCGCCAACACCGTGCTGCTGCCGCAGGCCGTCGCGCCCCGCGAGGAGCTGCGCCGCCAGCTGCTGCGCCAGGGCGCCGAAGCCCGCCGGGTGCTGGACCGCCAGGACGTGGCGCTGGCCGACGTCCTGGCCGACCGGGAGCCGGCCCGGGGCGACTCCCCGTTCGACTACCTGTTCGTCCTGGAGAACACCGACTTCGGCGCGCTGGCCCTGCCCGGCTGCGCCGCCCGCCCGCTGTGGTGGGCCCCGGCCGAGGCCAAGTGCCCGATGACGCTGTCCGTGGTCGAGCGCGAGGGCGGTCTCGACTGCCTGTGGGAGTACGCAGACGACCGCTTCGACGCCGCCGAGGCGGCGGCGATGGCGGGCCTGTTCCGGCGGGGTCTGGACCTGCTCGCCGAGGGCGGGACGGCGACCCCGGCCGAGCTCGCGGCACCCTACCGCCGCGCACTGCCGCAACCCGGTCGCGGCGCCCCGACGGTGCCGGCCTGGACGACGGTGGCCGAGGGCTTCGCCCGGCAGGTCGCCCGGACACCCGACGCACCGGCCCTGATGTCCGACGGCCGACCGGTGAGCTACGCCGAACTCGACGCCCACGCGGCGGCGCTCGCCGCCGAACTGCGGGCCGCCCACCCGCTGCCGGACGGGGACGACCGTCCGTGCTGCGTCGCGCTGCACCTGGGGCCGTCGGTCGAGCACGTGGTGGCGCTGCTGGCGCTGGCCAGGCTCAACGTGACCATCGTGCCGCTCGACCCGTCCTATCCACCGGCCCTGCGCCGCCAGGTGCTGGACCAGGTGGAGCCGCTGTGCGTGCTGCTGTCCCCGGGCGGTGACCCGGAGTTCGACGCGGTCGACCCGGGCCGCGTCGCGCGCCACCCGGTGGTGCTGTCGCCCGCCGCGCCCGCCGTACCAGCCGTACCAGCCGCGGCCACCGCCCCGGCGCACCGCGGGGCCCGACCGCTCTACACCCTGTTCACCTCGGGCTCCACCGGTGTCCCCAAGGGCGTTCAGGTGTCCGACCGCACCCTGTGCAACCTGCTGCAGTGGCAGGCGGAGTCGGGAGGACTGGCGGCCCCGGCGGCCACCCAGCAGTTCTCCATGCTCTCCTTCGACGTGTCCTTCCAGGAGGTCTTCGGGACGCTGTGCGCCGGCGGCTGCCTGCACCTGGTCCGGCCCGGCTGGCGGCAGGACGCCCCCGCGCTGCTGGAGCAGCTGGAGACGGCCGGCGCGGAGCGCGTCTTCATGCCCTACGTGGCACTCCAGCTCCTCGCCGAGCACGGCGTCCACCTGGGCCGCTACCCCTCGCGGCTGCGGGAGGTGGTCACCGCCGGCGAGCAACTGGTGTGCACCGAGGCGATCCGCCGCTGGTTCGCGGGCCTGCCGGGCGCCCGGCTGTTCAACCACTACGGCCCGACCGAGACGCACGTGGTGAGCAGCCTGTGCCTGGACGGCGATCCGGCCCTGTGGCCGGAGCGTCCCGCCATCGGCCGGCCGGTGGCCAACGCGGTGCTCACGGTGGTCGACGAGGCCGACGAGCCCGTTCCCCCCGGCCGCGCCGGCACCCTGCTGATCGGCGGCACGATGGCGGCGCGCTGCTACCTGGGAGACCCGGCGCTCAACGACGCGCGCTTCGTCGAGCTGCCCGGCGTCGGCCTGTGCTACCGCAGCGGCGACCGGGCCCGCTTCGACCGGCAGGGCCGGCTGCACTTCCTGGGCCGGGACGACGACCAGATCAAGCTGAGCGGACACCGGCTGGAGCCGGGACAGGTCGAGGCGGCCCTGCTGCGGCACCCGGACGTCGTCAACGCCGTGGTGGTCCGCGACGGCGAGGAACTGGTGGCCTGCCTGCAATGCCGTGGGGACGCGCCCACGGTCGAGGACCTCACCGCGCACCTGGCGCCGATGCTGCCCGGCCACGTCCGGATCGCCCGCTTCCGGGTGATGGGGGAGCTGCCCAGGACCCCCAGCGGCAAGCTGGACCGCCGGGGCGCGCTGCGCTCCGCCGGGCGGGAACTGCGCCGCCCGACGGCCCGTGCCGCCGGCCTGTCGGCGCGCGAGGCCCTGCTGACCGAGGCGTTCGAGGCGGTCACCGGCCTGGCGATCGACCCGGGGCAGACCTTCTTCGACGCCGGAGCCTCCAGCCTGGGCCTGATGCGCTTCCAGCTGCGCTGCACCACCGAAGCGGGCCTGCGCTTCACCGTCGCCGACCTGTTCGAACACGTCACCGTACGGGCGCTGGCCGACTTCCTGGACCGGTCGGCAACGGCCGCGGACGGCGGACCCCCACGCGCCGCGACCACGGGCCCCACCGCCGCCACCGAGGCCACCACCGCGGGCCCGATCGCCCCGGACGAGCCGATCGCGGTCGTCGGCATGGCGGTACGGCTTCCGGGCGCGTCCGATCTCGCCGCGTTCTGGCGGATGGTCACCACGGGCGGCACCGGCATCGAGCACTTCGACGCCGCCGACGGCCTGGTCGGGGCGCGCAGCCAGTTGGACGGCCCCCTGGACTTCGACCCGGACCACTTCGGCATCGGCCGGCAGGAGGCCCGGCTGATGGACCCCCAGCAGCGGCACCTGCTGATGAGCTGCGTCGAGGCCCTGGCACACGCCGGTATCGCCGACCCGTCGGGTGCGCGCGTCGGCCTGGTCGCCGGAGCCGGTGAGAGCACCTACTTCCAGTCCATGCTCCGCGAGGCCGACCCCGAACGCCTGCCCGACGGCTTTCAGTTGGCCCTGCACCACGACAAGGACTTCCTCGCCACCAAGGCGGCCTACCACCTGGGGCTGACGGGGCCCGCCTTCACCACCCAGGCGGCCTGCGCCAGTTCGCTGGTGGCCGTCCACGTCGCCGCCGGGATGCTGCGCCAGGGCGACGCCGAGGTGATGCTGGCGGGCGGAGTCCTGGTCGACCCGACCCTGACCGGCGGATACCGCCACCGGCCGCAGCACATCTTCTCCGTGGACGGTCGCTGCCGGCCCTTCAGCGACGACGCGAGCGGCACCATCGGCGCGAGCGGCGTCGGCACGGTGGTGCTCAAGCCGCTCCGGCTGGCCCGACGCGACGGCGACACCGTCTACGCCCTGATCACCGGCACGGCGTTGAACAACGACGGCTCCGACAAGCTGAGTTACAGCGCCCCCTCGCTCGCCGGGCAACGCGAGGTGATCCGCGCCGCCCTGCGCCGCAGCGGCCGCAGCGCCGCCGACCTCGGCTATGTCGAGGCCCACGGCACCGCCACCCGGCTCGGCGACCCGGTCGAGGTCGGCGCCCTGCGCCAGGCCTTCGACCTGGACCGGTCCGGCCACTGCGCGCTGACCTCGGTCAAGAGCCAGATAGGACACCTGGGCGCGGCGGCCGGCGTGGTCGGGCTGGTACGGGCCGCGCTCGCGGTCCACCACGGCGTGATCCCGCCCAACGTCGGCTTCCACGCCCTCAATCCGCAGCTCGGCGCCGACCCCACGCCGTTCTACGTCCCCACCGAGGCCCGGCCCTGGCCCGCGGACCGGGACAGGATCGCGGCGGTGAGCAGCTTCGGGATCGGCGGCACCAACGCCCACGCGGTCCTGGAGGCCGACCGGCCGGCCCCCGGGACGACGGGCGCAGCGGGCCCGACGACGGGCGGATCGGGCCCGACGACGGGCGGATCGGGCCCGACGACGGGCGACGCGGCACCGGACACCCCCGTGCCTCCCTGCCTGCTGCTCTCCAGCAGCAGCGAAGCGGGCCTGCGCGCCGACGCCGCCCGGATCGCCGACTACCTGGAGGCCCGGCCCTCCGCCTATCCGCAGGTGCTGCGCCACCTCCAGGCGGGCCGTCCCGCACGCCGCCGACGGCTGGCAGCGGTCTGCCCCGACGCCTCCGCCGCCGTGGCCTGGCTGCGCGGCGCGGGCCGGATCACGGACGCGGCAGCGGGGGAGGGGGAGGCCCACGCAGGGGCACCGGTTTCGAGTGAAGGCCTCACCGTCGAGGAGACGGCCGCGGCCTGGCTGTCCGGCGAGCGGATCGACTGGCCCGCCGGCCCTGCCCAGGCACCGTGGGACTTCCCGCCGCCGGCCTTCGAGCTGGCGGAGTTCGACTTCCCCCGCGCCACGGCGGCCCCGGTCCCGGCGGCCCCGGTCCCGGCGGCCCCGGTCCCGGCGGCCCCGGACCCGGCCGGCCCGGCCGCCGCCGACGTTCCGCGGCGCCTTCCGGAGGACGCCTGGCTGCACCAGCCGCACTGGGCGCGGCTGCGCCGAGCGGGCTCGGCGATCGGCTCGCGCACCTCCCGGCCGCTGGTGCTGCTCACGGACGGACCGGAGCCCCCGGAGGCGGTCCGCGCCTTCGAGGCCGCCTACGCCCGGGTGGTGCGGGTCCGTGCCGCCGGGGCGTTCGCCCGGCTGGGCGACGACGCCTACGAGGTCGACCCGGCCGACCCCGCCTCGCTCGGCCGGCTTCTCGACGCACTGGCGGGTACGGGTACGGGCACAGGTTCGGGTGCGGGCGAGGACGGCATCGACTGGGTGCACGCGCTGCCGCTGGGGATCGGCGGACCGGTCGGCCGGGACAGCCTGGCCCGGGCCCGCTGGGCCTGTCTGGACACGCCGGCCGCACTGCTGCGGGCCGTGGCCGACGCGGCCGGGCCACTGCGGCTGAGGCCGTGGTGGCTGTCGTACCGGGCGAGGCCGGTGGACGGCCCGGTGGAGCGGCCGGAGGCGGGCCTGCTGGCCGGTGCCGCCGAGGTGGCGCCCCAGGAGGGAGCCGGGGCGGGCCACTGGGTCGACGTCCCCGGTGCGGACCCCGCCCACTGGGCCGTACCGCTGGCGGCACTGCTGGCCGGGGCCGCGACCCCGGCGGCCGCGGCCGCCCTTCCGGGCCGGCTGGCGCTGCGCCAGGGCCACTGGTGGGAACAGGTCACGCTGCCGGTGTCCACGGCCGGCCCGGGCCCCGTCGGGCTGCCTGTCGGAGGCGTGCACCTGGTCCTGGGCGGCACCGGCGGGATCGGCCGCAGCATCGCCGGCTGGCTGCTGGAGAACGGCGGCGCCCGGGTCCTGCTGCTGGCCAGGAGTCCGCGGCTGCCGGAGGAGCTGACGCCCTGGGCCGACCGGGTCGAGCTGGTCGAAGCCGATCTCGCCGAGTCGGCGCCCGAGGAGGTGATGGCCCGTATCGGCCGCCGCACCGAGCGTCTC
This sequence comes from Kitasatospora sp. NPDC048715, assembly GCF_043198905.1. Taxonomy (NCBI): domain Bacteria; kingdom Bacillati; phylum Actinomycetota; class Actinomycetes; order Kitasatosporales; family Streptomycetaceae; genus Kitasatospora; species Kitasatospora sp. NPDC048715. The sequence goes on from NZ_JBICVH010000002.1 coordinate 24,141, forward strand.
GACAGCGTGATCCACGCCGTCGGGGTGGCGAGCGGCGGGCTGATCGCCCGGCGCGACGCCGAGGCGATGGGGCGGGCGTCCGCCGCCAAGCTGCAGGGCGCGCTGCTGGTCGAGCAGGTGATCGAGCGCTACCGGCCGTCGGTGGCGGTGTACTGCTCGTCGATGTCCGCGGAGCTCGGCGGTGTCGGCCAGTTCGACTACGCGGCCGCCAACAGCCTGCTCGACGGCTTCGCCCAGTACCGGTCGTCCGGTGACGCCGGGACCACGGTCCGGCTCGGCGTGAACTGGGACGTGTGGAGCGAGGCCGGCATGGCGCTGCGCGCGCCGCGGGCCGACGCACGCCACCGGACGCATCTGTCGGTCGGGCTGACGGTGGCCGAGGGCAAGCGGGTGTTCGCGCGGGCCATGGGACTGCAGCTGCCGCAGGTGCTGGTCTCCACCACCGACCTCCACGCGTCCCGCGCGTTCTACTCGGCGCCCGGCGCCGGGGCCCTCGTGCCGCCCGCTCCCGCCCTGCCCACCGGGACCGGGCCGTCTGCTGGCGCCGCGCCGTCCGCTGGCGCCGCGCAGGTGCTCACGGGGACCGCGCCGGTGTCCGCCGGAGGCACCGTGGGGGCCGAGACGGCCGACGGCAGCGCGGCCCTCCTGCTCCGCGACCGGCTGTGCGACTGGCTGGATCTCGACCGCATCGATCCCGACGCCCCGCTCTACGACCTGGGCGCCGACTCGCTCACCCTGCTCGACCTGATCGGCCTGGTGAAACGTCACTTCGATGTAGAGCTGGAACTGTCACGGCTCAGCCACCGGGTCTCCCTCAGCGAGATCCTCGCCCGGCTGTCCGAGGCGACACCCGCCGGGGCCGTCGCCACGGAGGGCGTGGTTCCGGAGGTCTGGCAGCAGGGCACCGGAACCGACGTGCTGTGCCTGGTGCACCCGGTCGGCGGCGACATCCAGGCCTACCGGTCCCTGGTGTCGGCACTGGGCCCCCGGCCGACCGTCTGTCTGATCGCCGATCCCGCGCTGGAACGGCCCGGGACCGCGGACTGGACACTGCCCGAGCGGGCCCGCCGCTACGCCGCCGCCCTGCGGGCGCGCTTCGCGGACGGCACCCGGCGGCTGCACCTGGCCGGTTGGTCCTTCGGCGCCTGGGCGGTGATGGGGATGGCCGCGGAGGCGGAGGCGATCGGCCGGCCGGTCCACGGCGTCCACCTGATCGACCCGCCGCCGCCCGGTTCCGGCGGGCTCTTCCAGGAGTACGACGATGCGCAGCTCCAGGCGGTGTTCGCGCACGAGCTCGGCCAGGGCGGGTCGGTGCCGGCCGGTGCCGAGGCCCACGGCTACGCCGAACGTCTGGTCCGGTGCTGCCGGGCCAACCTGCGGAGCATGGCCGACTACCGGATGCCGATGCTGAGCGCCACGCCCAGCCGGCTGTGGCTGGCCGGGCGGCCGGTGGAGGGGCTGCCCTGGGCGGGGTCGCCGGAGCGGCAGCGGGAGCTGTGGCGCCCGTACCTCCCGGAACCCAGCACCTGGCACCGGCTCGACACGACGCACTACGGCATCGTCCGCCCGCCGCATGTGCACGCGGTGGCGGCGGCGATCGCCGAGGCGTCGGACGACCCGCCCGGGGACCGCGTCGACCGCCCCCGGGCGTGATCCGGCGCGCTCCCCGCACCGGCGGTCCGGGCGGCATCGGGCCCGGACCGCCGGCGGGGCCGCAGGCCCGGTCCGCCCCGGCCCCGGCCCCAGCCCCTCAGCCGTCCCGCACCCGTGCCCCCTTCGACCGCCGCCGTCCGACCATCGGAGACCATCCCCCGTGAACCCCTACCAGGCGCTACCGGCGCGCTCGTTCTGGCGCTCCGCCGTGGCCGAGCCGGACCCGCTCGCCATCGAAGACCTCTGGACGCCCGCGTTCGCGATCGGGCAGGACGAGCCGATCCTCACCGCGGGGTCCTGCTTCGCCGCGCACATCGGCCGCGCCCTGCTGGAGCGGGGCATGAACTGGTACGACGCGGAGCCGGCCCCGCCGGGGCTGACCGAGCAGGAGCGCAGGGCCCGCCACTACGGGGTGTTCTCGTTCCGCACCGGGAACATCTACACCGCCGCCGTGCTACGGCAGTGGCTCTCCTGGGCCTTCGGCCGCACGACCCCGCCCACCGGGGCGTGGCTGGACGAGGGCAGGTACCACGACCCCTGCCGTCCGTCCGTCGAACCCGGCGGCCACGCCTCGGCCGAGGAGATGCTGGCGGCCCGGGGGACGACCCTCGCCGCCATCCGCGAGGCCGTCACGGAAGCCGGCTGCCTGGTCTTCACCCTGGGCCTGACCGAGGCGTGGCGGGACCGCGCCGACGGCACCGTCCTGCCGTCCTGCCCCGGCACCGTGCGCGGCACCTTCGACCCGGACCGCCACGTCCTCCACCGGTTCACCTTCGACGAGGTCCGCCGCGACCTGACGGACGCCGTGGCACTGGCCCGCGAGGCCAATCCGCGGCTGCGGGTCCTGCTGACCGTCTCACCGGTTCCGCTGACCGCGACCGCGACCGGCGGCCACGCTCTCACCGCCAACACCCACTCCAAGTCGCTGCTGCGGACGGTGGCCGGGCAGCTGACCGAGGACCTCGACGACGTCGACTACTTCCCGTCGTACGAACTCATCACCGGTCTCCCGTTCCGAAGCAGGTTCTACGCGCCGAACCTGCGTGAAGTGACCTCCGAGGGCGTCGACTTCGTGATGCGCCACTTCATGGCCGGGCTGTCGCGGCCTTCGGCGGAGCCGCGACCGGTCCGAACCGGTACGCCGGCCGCAGGACCGAAGGGGGTGGACACCTGTGACGACGCCGTCCTCGACTACTACCGCCCCCGCTAGGTTCCTGCTGCTCGGCGACTCGCACGCCGGCCCGATCGGACGAGCCGCGAAGGCCGCCCGGATCCCCTTCCAGGGCGGCCCGATCGGTGCCGGGCGCGAGTTCACCGACGACTTCTTCGCGCCGCGCGAGCACGACGTGGTGTTCCACAAGGCGGAGGCCGACGCCCACTATCGCGGCTTCCTGGCCGGCATGGACGCGGACGGCCTCGGGGGCCTCACGGTCCCCCTGGTGTCCACCTTCGGCCTCAGCGCGCACTTCGTCGCCACCCGGGAGAACTGGCACCTCCACCGTGGCCGCGACGGCGGGTTCGCCCCGGGCTTCCTCTCCGGGCCGCTGTTCGACGCCGTCGTCCGCGCCACCGTCCGCGACGCGCTGGCCTTCTACCGCCACGCGCTCGGCCTCGGCCTGCGGGTGCTGGCCGTGCTGCCGCCGCAGCGCGTACCGGAGCAGTCCGACCCGGTGGTGTTCACGGCCGCGCAGGAAACGGTCCGAAGCGCGCTCGACGCCCTCGGCGTCGAGCTCGTCGACCTCAGGGCCCGCACCACCGGACCGGACGGCTTCCAGCGCCCCGAGCTGTGCGAGGCCGACGACTCCATCCACGGCAACCTGGCCTTCGGCCGGCTGGTCCTCGCGGACCTGCTGGCACGCGGGCTGTGACGACACCGAATCCCCCCACCACAGGAGCAGGTCATGGAGCAGTACGAGCTGGACGCGGTCAGGGCCGTCACCACCAGGCCCGCCAAGGAGTACCGGACCGTCACGGTCGACCCGGTCACTCCGGTGATCGGCGCCGAGGTCTCCGGCGTCGACCTCTCGAAGGAGCTGTCGGACGATCAACTGGCCGAGCTGAAGCAGGCGTTCCTCGACCACCACGTCCTCGTGTTCCGCGACCAGGAGCTGACGGACGAGGACCACAAGCGCTTCGCCGGGCACTTCGGCGAACTGCGCCCGGTCAACCCGCCCCCGGTCGACGCGGATCCGTACGTCCTGGAGATCAGCACCGGTGCCGAGGCGGACAACGTCGCCGGCAACGGCTGGCACGCCGACGGCACCGCCGACGCCGAACCCTCGCTCGGGTCGATGCTCCACATCACCCGCGTACCGGAACCGGGCAGCGGCGGCGACACCCTGTTCGCCAACATGCACCTGGCGTACGAGATGCTGTCCCCGACGATGCGCGAGCTGCTCGACGGCCTGACCGCGATCCACGACGGCCTCGTCGCCTTCCAGGGCTACACCCCGCCCGAGGGGTACGTGATCCCCAAGAGCGAACACCCCCTGGTGGTGCGGCACCCCGAGACCGACCGCAGGATCCTCTACGTCAACAAGGCCTACACCGCGCGCATCCCCCAGCTGTCGCCCGACGAGAGCCGGGCCCTGCTCGACCTGCTCTGCGCGCTGCCCGCCCAGCGGCCCCTGCTGAGCTGCCGCATCCGCTGGACCCCCAACACGCTGGTGTTCTGGGACAACCGCTGCGTCCAGCACCACGCCACGTACGACTACCACCCGCACACCCGCTACGGTCGCCGGGTCGCGATCAACGGCGGGCCGCTCAAGGGCTGATCCGGTCCGCGCCCGGACCTGAGCCCGGGGCCCGGACCCGGGTGCCTGACCCCGGGTGCCGGACTCAGGGTGCCGGGCTCAGCTCCGGGTCAGGCGGCTTCCGCGCGGGCCAGGCAGGCGGCGAGGCCGTCGGCCAGCCGCGCCCGGGTGGCGCGCTCGCCGCGCTCGTCCCGCCGGTCGGCGTGCACCAGCACCACCGCGCGGACCCGGGCGGACGGCCAGGTCGCGGCGTAGGCGGCCGGGTCCGCCGCCGCGTACGCGGCCGCCACGGCGGCCGCGTTGGCCAGGGCGTTCGCGTCGGCATGGGCCCGCACGTTGGCCGTGGTGTTGAGCTCCGCGTAGGTCTCGCCGTACTGGGCGGCCTCGGCCGCGTCGTAGCCGTTCGCCAGCGCGTAGGAGCCGGCGGCGGCCGCGGCCGCCGCGTGGGCCTCGGCGTACGGGTACGCGTGGTGGAAGAGTTCCCGCAGCTCCGGTTCGAGCGCCGCGCGCCACGTGCCCTCGTCGATCCGACCGCCGCCCAGGGCGTCCGCGTGCAGCGCCTGGACGTGCCGGTGCTGCGCCACGGACCCGCCGCGCCGTGCGCTCGCCTCGGTCAGCACCGGCCCGACGGCGGAGCAGTACCAGTCGTGGACCACGCTGAAGGGCACCCTGCCGTTCAGCCGCTCCATCTCCCGGCGCACACGGCGTGCCCAGGCCCGCGCGGCGTCGGCGTCCATGCCCTCGAACAGCGCCTCCGACACCTGCGCCAGCCAGGGCGGCACGGCCGGCCCCCCACCCGGCGCCGCCGCCGCACCCGCCGCCCCGACCGGGGCCGGTGTGAGGGCGCCGAGGGAGGAGTGGAAGGCCGCGAAGGTCTCGGGAGTGGTCATCCGCTCTGCTCCTCAGGGGCTCGTCCCCGACCCGGGCGGGAACGCCGAACCGGTGAAGTCCGCTGGAGCGGTGGAGAAGTGGAGCTTCACCGGCCGCTCCGGTGAGGAGATCGTACAGGCGCGCACACCGCGGGGGAGGGGTTCCCGGGGCCGCCCGCACCTCGGCCCGACCCGCTCTCGCCGCCACCGGGCGGACACCACGGGCGGAGCGCGGGGTTCAGTCGCCGACGGCGAAGCGTTCGCCGACGTGGTTCTGCTGCTCGATCTCGTCGACGAGGGCCACCGCGTAGTCCTCGGCGGAGATGCGGCTCCTGCCCTCGGAGTCCACGACCAGGTCGTCGAGGGCGGTGCGGTAGGTGCCGGTGCGCTCGCCGGGCTCGATCTGTCCGGCGGGGCTGAGGCAGGTCCAGCGGACGTCGTGGACGGAGCGGAAGAAGTCGAGGGCGTCGCCGTGGGCGTGCATGATCTGCAGCAGGGGCTCGGGCAGTCCTTCGGCGTCCCACACCTGCTTTCCGTCGGGTGTGCGCAGCGAACCGGCGCCGTTGACGGTGATCAGCCGCGGGGCCTTGCCGTCCAGCGGACGCAGCCCGGCCACCAGGGACTCGGCGGAGGGTGCGATGGTGGCGATGTGACCGGGCCCGTCGCTGCCGCCGACGGCGCTGACGACCACGTCCTGCCCCTGGGCCGCGGCGGTCACCGAAGCGGGGTCCAGGACGTCGCCGGTGATGACGGTGAGGCCGGGACGCTTCTCGGTGAGCCTCCCGGGGTCGCGGACGACGGCCGTGACGTGGTGGCCGCGGTCCAGCGCCTCGCGCAGGATGCGGCTGCCGATCATGCCGGTGGCGCCGTACAGAGCGATCTTGGCCATGGCGGGTCTCCTCGGGACCGGGCATCGGGTGGAGGCACCACGCTAGCCAGCGTGCCTTCGTCGCCCGGGAAGGCGCGCTGGCACCCCCTGGTCGCAGGAGGGTCGGCGCGGCCTTCTAGCATCGTGTCGCATTCTTCGACGGAGCTGCTGCCCGGTTGGCCGTGTCCCCGCCGTCCCGCACCCCGTACGACACGACGGCTCCACCGCCCGGCGGTGGAGCCGTACATCGAGGAGGAACGTCCATGCAAGCCCGGAAGATCGGCGCGGCCGCCGCCACAGCGGTGGCCCTCCTGGCGGCCCGCGACCTCGTGCAGAAGCGGCACGCGCTGCTCCGGAACTTCCCGGTGGTCGGGCACGCCCGGTACCTGCTGGAGACGATCGGGCCGGAGCTGCGGCAGTACATCGTGACCTCCAACGAGGAGGAGCGCCCGTTCAGCCGTGACCAGCGCACGTGGATCTACGCGTCGGCGAAGGAGGAGAACAACTACTTCGGGTTCGGCACCGAGGTCGACGTCGAGCACGTCCAGGGGCACGCCTACCTGAAGCAGCGCACCTTCGCCGGCACGCTGCCCGACGCGCACGACCCGCAGGCCGCGCTGCCCTCGGCCAAGGTGCTGGGCGGGCCGCGCGGGCGCGCCAAGGCCTTCCGGCCGGCGAGCGTGGTGAACATCTCGGCGATGAGCTTCGGATCGCTCTCCGGCGCGGCCGTCACGGCGCTCAACAAGGGGGCGGCGCTCGCGGGCACGATGCACAACACGGGGGAGGGCGGCCTCTCGCCGTACCACCGCAACGGCGGAGACCTCGTCCTCCAGCTCGGCACGGCGTACTTCGGCTGCCGCAACGAGGACGGCACCTTCAACCTCGACAAGCTCAAGGAGGTGGTCGCCGGCGCGCCCGTCAAGGCGATAGAGATCAAGCTCTCCCAGGGCGCCAAGCCGGGGCTGGGCGGGATGCTGCCGGGCGCGAAGGTGACGGCCGAGATCGCCGGGATCCGCGGCATCCCGGAGGGCCGGGACTGCGCCTCGCCGTCGCGGCACTCCGCGTTCGGCGACGTCGACTCGATGCTCGACTTCGTCGAACTGCTCGCCACCGAGACCGGTCTGCCGGTCGGGGTCAAGAGCGCGGTGGGGGAGATGGGCTTCTGGCAGGAGCTGGCCTCGCTGATGGCGCGCGGCGACCGCGGGGTCGACTTCGTGACGATCGACGGCGGCGAGGGCGGCACCGGGGCGGCGCCGCGGATGTTCGCCGACTCGGTGTCGCTGCCGTTCCGGATGGGCTTCTCCCGGGTCTACGGCACCTTCGCCGAGTTGGGGCTGACCGACGAGCTGACCTTCATCGGTTCCGGCAAGCTCGGCCTGCCCGAGAACGCCGCCGTGGCCTTCGCCCTGGGCGTCGACATGATCAACGTGGCCCGTGAGGCGATGCTGTCGATCGGCTGCATCCAGGCCCAGAAGTGCCACACCGACAAGTGCCCCACCGGCATCGCCACCCAGAACCCGTGGCTGGCCCGCGGCATCGACCCGGCCTCGAAGGCCGACCGGGCCGCCTCCTACCTGCGCACCCTGCGCAGGGAGCTGATGAAGGTCTCGGCGGCCGTCGGCGTCGCCCACCCGGCACTCATCACGGCCGACGACTTCGAGATCATGAACGGCGACTACGAGGCCCGCACCCTCGCCGGTGTCTACGGCTACAAGGAGGGCTGGGGCGAGCTCGGCCCGCACCTCGCCGAGGAGATCACGGCGCTCCTCACCGGCGAGTCGGCCGCCGCCCGGAAGCCGGCGGTCTGAGGCACCATCCGGCCCTCGCGTGACGGCGACCGGTCGTCACGGGAGGGCCGGGCGGCCGGAGGGGCGTGAGGGGCGGAGGGGCGCCACCGGGACCCGAGGGGGTGCCGGGAAGCTGCCGGTCGATCTGCCGCAGCCCCCCGGGACGGCCGCCATAGCCTGGGCGCCCGGCGCGCAGGACCAGGCTGACGCGCCGTCAGAACGGCGGCCCCCGTGGCTCGCCGTCCCCGTCCGGAAGGATCCCAAGCCCGCCATGACCACTCTCCGCACCCGGGCCGCCGCCCTGGCGGCCGTCGCCGCCGTCGGGTTCGCCACCCTCACCGCCGGGACCACCCACGCCGCCGCGGCAGCGCCGTCCCCGGCCGCCCCCTCGGTCGCCCAGGCGCCCGCCGCCGCGCCCGCCGCGGTCGCGGCGCTGTCCACGCCCACCCGCATCCCGGGCAACACCGCGATCTCCCGCAACCAGGCCTGGTACTCGCCGGACGGCCGGGTCGTGTTCGCCATGCAGGGCGACGGCAACGTCGTGCTCTACCGCGACAACAAGCCGGTCTGGGTGGCCCCCGGAGCCATGCCCGACGGCAACGTGCTGGTCATGCAGGGCGACGGCAACCTCGTCGTGTACTCCGCCGCCAACACGCCGCTGTGGAACAGCCAGACGGGCGGCCGCCCGGGTGCCGAGCTGGCCATCTACAACGAGGGCGCGATCGCGGTCGTCCTGAACGGCAAGGTCCTGTGGACCTCCGCCCCGTCCACCCCGGCGCCCCTCCCGGCCTGCCCGCCGTGGGGCCCGCCGCTCCCCGGCCAGATCGTCTGGCCGTGGTGCCCGACCTGGCCCTTCCCCGCGTAACCCTCCCGACCGGCTCTGCGGCCCCAGGTCCTCGCCCACCCGGCGGAGGACCTGGGGCCGTGAGCGTGGGCGCGGACGTGGATCCGGGCTTGTGTGTGGGCCCGATTCCCGTTCCCCGCGGGGGATTAAACGCCCAAGCCGTCGTTCCGTGAGATTCGGCCGTACATCTTGTGCGATGTCATGATCCGGCTCACACTTCCGATTTGCGAACATGTGTGCACGGTCGCATGGGCGCCCTTCACCCTTGCGCCTGCCGGGATCCCCGGCGGTCGGAGGGACGTTCCGTGTCACGCTCCCCCCTGGGAAGAGGACGGATCGTCGCGCTCGCGCGGTCCGCCGACTCCCGCGCCGCCGGCCATCACGACACCCCACCTCGCCGAGGGGCCCGGCGGCTGCCGTCGTCATCGCGCCCGAGCCCGGGCATCGGGGCAAGGGCAAGGACCACGAGGTGCGGCCTGCCGCGCCCGCCGGGTCGTCCGAACCACCCCCCCACGCGAAGGAGCTTCGGATGAAGCACCCGCGCACCCCCACCCCCTGGCGCAGGCCGTTCGCCGCCGTCGCGGCGGCCGCCCTCCTCCTGGCCGGCGCGGCCTGGAACGCGAGCCCGGCCGGCGCGTCCGCGCCGCCGGCCCGCGCCGCCGGCGACGCCACGTCCGGCACCAACCCGACCGCCCTGACCGTCGACGGCGGCGGACCGAGCCTGGTCCGGGTGAGCAGCGACCCGTTCACCAGCGCCGGCAGCCAGTACGCCACCGAGGTGGAGCCCGACACCTTCGCCTACGGCGGCACGATCGTCTCCGCCGCCCAGGTGGGGCGGTTCACCGACGGCGGGGCGGCCGGCCTCGGCTGGAACACCTCGCTGGACGGCGGCCTCAGCTGGCAGCACGGCATGCTGCCCGGCCTCACCACCCACTGGGGCGGCGGCAGTTGGGCCCGCGCCTCCGACCCCGCGGTCGCCTACGACGCCAGGCACGGCACCTGGATGGTGGCCGGCCTGGTCATCGACTCGGGACGCAACCCGGTGGGTGTGACCGTCAGCCGCTCCGCCGACGGCCTGCACTGGCAGCACCCTGTGCGGGCGGTCGGCCACGACGGCCAGGCCTACGACAAGGAGTGGATCGTCTGCGACAACACTCCGACCAGCCCGTACTTCGGTACCTGCTACGTCGAGGTCGACATCCCCTCCTCCGACAACCTGATGGTGATGTCCGCCTCCCGGGACGGCGGCGCCACGTGGTCCGCCCCGACCGGCCCGTCCGGCGTCAACCTGGGCCTCGGCGGTCAGCCGCTGGTGCGGCCCGACGGGACGGTCGTGGTCCCCTTCTCGACCGACACCACCTCGATCCGCTCGTTCAGCTCCACCGACGGCGGCAGGTCCTGGAGCTCCACGGTCCTGGTCGCCGATGTTGTCGCGCACGAGGTCGCGGGCGGGCTGCGCGACGGCGAGGGCCTGCCCTCGGCGGAGATCGACGCCGACGGCAGGGTCTACGTCGCCTGGCAGGACTGCCGCTTCCGGGCCGGCTGCGCGGCCAACGACATCGTCTACGCGAGCTCGGCCGACGGCACCACCTGGTCCGCCGTGACCCGGGTGCCGATCGACCCCGCCACCAGCGGTGTCGACCACTTCATCCCCGGCCTCGGCGTCGACCGCACCACCGCCGGTCGCACCGCCAGGCTCGGTCTGTACTACTACTTCTACTCGAACGCCGACTGCACCGCCGACACCTGCGAGTTGGAGGTCGGCTTCGTCTCCTCCACCAACGGGGGCGCCACCTGGAGTGCGCCGCGGACCGTCGCCGGACCGATGTCGGTGTCCCGGATCGCCGCCACGAGCGGGGGCGGCATGGTCGGTGACTACCTCTCCACGTCCGTCCTCCACGGCAGGGCCGTGGCCGTCTTCGCGGTCGGCAGGACGCCGACCGGCGGCCAGGCCTTCGACGAGGCCATGTACGCCGTCGCGGGCGGCCTCGCCGTCCGGCCCGGCACCGTTCCCTCCACTACCGGGCCGGTCGTCGTCACCGCGCCGCCCGACCGGGAGCGGCACCGTTCGCCGGTGACCAGCTGGTGACCAGCTGGTGACCGGCCGCTGACCGGCCGCTGACCGGTCGGGCCCGTCCTCCCGCCCGACGGGAGGACGGGCCCGGCCTACAGCGGCAGTTCGACCACCACGGGCCGGTGGTCCGACACCGGCATCCTGGGCGCCCGCACCGAAGCCGCCCGGTGCGCTCCGAGCCCGGCCGCCAGGACGTGGTCGAGCTGCACCAGGGGGCGGTGCGAGGGAAAGGTCCGGACCCGGGCCGCTCGAAGCCAGCCGGACCGGGTCGGCGGGCCGTCCGGCCGGGGCTGCGAGGGCCTCGACGGGGAGAGGAGCTCGGCCGCGCCGAGCGCGACAGCGGGAATCGCGCCGACGATGTTGAAGTCGCCCAGCAGCACGTGCGGCCGGGGAAGGCCGGCGATCCAGCGGTGCACGGCGAGGAGTTGGCCGACGTTCCACCCCGGGACGAACGACAGGTGCAGCGCCACCGCGGTGAACGGGCCGCGCCGCCCCCGCAGGACGGCGGCCAGTGCCGTGCGCGGATGGTCGCGGATCACCGTGAGGCCCGCCTGCCCGGGAAGGCGCAGCGGGACGGCGAGGGGAGGCGCGCCGAACCGCCGGGCCCGCCAGCCGAGGACCGGCAGCCTGGAGAGCAGCGCGATGCCGTGCGAGGGAACCTCGCCGTCGTGGCCCGCGCCCGGCGGACCGTACACCCGCAGCCCCGGTTCGGAGCGGTCGCGGACCCAGGTCCGGCCCGGCAGGGCCCGGGCGTGGAACGCCGAGGCGTAGCGCCAGTCCGCGGCACCGGTCGCCTCGGCGACCGCCCGCGCCTGGTCCACCCGGCCCGACCGCTCCTGGAAGCGGTCGAGCTCCTGCAGCGCCACCACCTCGGCGTCCAGGGACGCGACGGCGTCGACGAGCGGGTGCACGGCGGCGGTGCCGGGGGCCGTCGCCGGCGGGTGGCCGTCGGCCGGGAGCCGCTGCCCGTGCAGGACGTTGAAGGTCGCCAGGCGCACCAGCGCGGAGCCGATCATGGATGGACGGTACAGCAACGGGCCGGGCCGCATCGGCGCCCTCGCTCAGTCGCTCTCCCGGGGCTTCTCGCTCTCTCCGGGCTTCTCGGTGGTGCGGGCCCAGGCGGTGCGGCGCTGGGATTCGTGTTCCTGGGCGAGGCGGCGCAGGACGGCGAGGACCGGTTCGAGCAGGAGGACGACGATGGCGGCGTGCTCGGCGAGCCGCAGGGGGTCCTTGATGCCTTCGAGCTGGTCGAGGTCGAGGCGTGCGGCGGTGGCGGCGACCTCGGCGTAGGGGAGGAGGTCCTCGGTGCGGTAGCTGACGCCGAGGCGGTCGAGGTCCATCAGGCTCGCGGCGAGGGCCCGGCGGTGCGGCGAGTCCTCGGAGACGTTCCAGCCCATGGCGGCGAGCAGCTCGTCGACCCGGTGCGCCTGCTGGTCGACGGCCTCCGTCTCGGCGGCGTCCACGGGCGTGGGCAGGGCGTAGTGGACGACTCCGAGCCTGGCGAGCGGGTCGAGGGGCTCGTCGAGTGCGGCGAGGACGTCGCGGGTGGCGGCGATGGACAGGCCGCCGCGGGCGGTCAGGGCGCGGATCAGCCGCAGCCGCTGGACGTGTTCGTCGCCGTAGAGCGTGAGCGTGGCGCCGAGCGGTCGTCCGGGCGGCAGCAGGCCCTCGCGTACGTAGTACTTGATGGTGGCGACCGGTGTCCCGGACTGCCGGCTCAGGTCGGAGATCTTCATGCGCGCTCTCGCTCGGACTCGGTGTCTGTGATCAGTCTCGCAGGCCGTCGAATGGACTCCGTCCACTGATAGTGCCACTATCGGGCTGGATAGTGAAGGTTCCAGTTGGGCTTTTGAACAGCCACAACGCCGGGAACCGGCTGTTCGTCCCTACCTGGAGCGCCGTCACGGCGCGATACCGCAACCGGAGCACCATGCCAGCCCCAAGCCCCACCGGAACCGGGCGCCACGCCGCGACCCCCGCCCCGCCCCGGAACTCCGGGAGGAGTGATGTCTGAGCCGAGCCGTGTCGCGAACGTGAGCGCCCGCGGACTGCTGCGCAGGAAGAGCCTGTGGCTGCCGTCGGCGGTGATCCTCGGCCTGCTGTCGTTCGTCCTGTCCCTGCTCTACCTGGGTGCCAACAACGACCCGGTCGGCTCGACGAAGGACATGCCGATCGCGCTGGTCAACGCGGACCGCGGCACCCAGGTGGCCGGCCAGCGGATCGACCTGGGCGCGCAGATCGTCGCGCAGGTCACCGGGGCCGACGACCTGAAGGGCAAGGTCTCCTGGAAGCAGGTCGACCGCGCCACCGCCGACGACCTCCTGGGCAAGGACAAGGTGTTCGGGGCGCTCGTCATCCCGGAAGACTTCTCCGCCACGGTCGCCGCACTCGCCGGACCGGCCCAGCACGACCCGCACCCCCCGACCATCACGGTGCTGACCAACCCCGCGGCCGGAAGCTTCGGCTCCTCCATGGCCACGGAGATCAACCGCAACGTCGTCCAGGCCACGTCCGTCCAGCTCGGCCACCAGCTCACCGAGCAGCTCGCGAAGCAGCAGGCCGCGCACCAGGCGGGCGCGGCCGCGGCGGACGGTTCCGCGGCGCACCAGGCCGCGCCGGGCGCCGCCGCCCAGCTGATGGTCACCGACCCGGTCAAGGCCGTGATCCAGGAGGGCCACCCGCTCGGCCACCACAGCGGCCTCGGCCTGAGCGCCTTCTTCTACACCCTCGTCCTGGTCCTGGGCGGCATGCTCGGCGCCAACGTGATCCACACCCAGGTGGACACGGCGCTCGGCTACATCTCCAGTGAGAAGGGCCCGTTCCGCAGCACGGCGCCCGCCCAGCACATCAGCCGGACCCGCCACTTCGCGGTCGCCTCGGTGCTCATGGTCGTCCTCGCGGCGCTGACCTCGGCCCTCGCGATGGCCGCCGCCGTCGGCGTCATCGGCATCGACGCCTCCCACCTGCCCCTGCTGTGGCTCTTCGGGACCTGCGCCACGGCCGCGATGGGCATCACCGGGCTGGCCCTGCTCGCCGCCTTCGGCACCCCGGGCCCGATCGTGTCCATGCTGGTGCTGGTCGGCCTGGCGATCCCGTCCGCCGGCGCCACCATCCCGCTGCAGGCGCTGCCGGACTTCTACCGGTTCCTGGCCGACTTCGAGCCCTTCCGCCAGGTGGTCGACGGAGTCCGCTCCATCCTCTACTTCGGCGCGCAGGCCGACGCCGGACTCGGCCGGGCCTGGGCCATGGTCGGCATCGGCTTCGCGATCTCCGTCGCCCTCGGCCTCGCCGTCACCCGCCTCTACGACCGCAAGGGGCTGCACCGCAGCCCCGCCCGCGTGCCGCAGCCGGCCCCGGCGGCCGGGTGACCCGCCCGTGACGGGTCCGGTGCCGGCCCTCCCCGGGTCGGCACCGGACCCGCGCCATGACCGCCGGTCCGCCGGGCGCCGCCTCCGACACAGCCGCCGGCGGCGACCCCGCGAACCGACGAACCGACGAACCAGCACCACCGAGAGAACCGCCATGTCCCAGGACGCGCCCGCACCCCCGCCCCCGTCGGCCCCGCCCGTACGGCCGCTCGACCGCATGTACCGCATCATCGCGCTCTGGAAGGGGCACCTGGCGCCCGCCCTCAAGGAGAACGGGCTCACCGTCGCCCACTTCCACGTCCTCGCGGTCCTGCGCCGGGCCGGGCCCTCCCACCGCCTGACCACCGGACAACTGGCCGCCGGCGAGATGGTCACCGGCTCCGGCATGACGGCCCGCGCGGACCAGCTGGAACGCAAGGGCCTGATCGCCCGCGAGCGCGACGAACGCGACCGCCGGATCATCCACCTCAGGCTCACCGACCGCGGCCTGTGCCTCGTCGACCAGGTCATCGCCCGGCACCGCCTGATGGAACAGCGGCTGATGGCCGGGCTCGACGACGGGGAACACCGCGCCCTCGCCGGCCTGCTCACCAGGCTGGAACACCTCCTCGAAGGCGACACCGGCACCCCCCGGACCGGTCGGCAGCTCTGACCGAACTCGCGGCGCGGACCCTCGCCGCCCTGGCGAACCGGCGGCCCGCCGACCGCCCGGCCGTGACCCGCTCCGCGCTCGGCTTCCACCGGCCCGGCGCACGCCGTTCCCCCCGCGCCCTCGCGTCGTCGCCTCGTCGCGCCCGCGTTGTCGTGTCGTCGCGGCGTCGTGCCCGTTCGTGCGCGACTCCCGTGGCCGTTGCGCTCCCGCCGTCACCTTCGCGACGGCGGGAGCGCCCGCGTTCCGGCGCGTGCTGCCCGGCCGGTCCTGGGGAGAGGGGGCGAAACGGCCGGACCGGTGGGGCGAACGGGCGCCGTCGAGCACGGGAGGAGGCCCGTGCCGGGGCGGGCACCGGCGAGTTGCAGCGGCTGTGGGACCGGCTGACACTCGCAGCAGGAGCGGTGGCGCCGACGGGTCGGCCGCCGCGCCCGCCCCGGAGACGAGAACGGTCATGGCGTACGAGCCGGAGAGCCCCTTCCGGTCGCCCATCGTGGGTGACCTCAACCTGTCCCCGCCCGGCGCCGGGCTCCGCGAGGCCGCGGAGCCCGCGGCCGACCCGGAGCGGCAGGTGCCGATGCTGATCGAGCTGAACCTGCGCTTTCCCGGCGGACTCCAGGCGGTCCGCGACGAGTTCTACGCGCTCTGGGAGCACTACGCGGGGCGGTCGAGCGGGTGGTGGCCGGTGGAGGTCACCTCGGGGAGCCACGTGCAGCCCGAGGTGCCGCGGGGGCTCGCGCTGGTCGCGCCGAAGCTGTACCAGACCGTCCTCTCCCGGGGGGACCTCCGCGAGCTGGTGGAGGACGACCGGCAGTCCGCCGTCCGGACCGGGCGGCCGCCCGTCATCTTCCGGGTGTGGCCGGACTATCCGCTGGACCCCCAGATCGACCGCTCGGCACCCACGGTGAAGGCCAACGCCGCCTGGCGCGCCTACGACGCGCGCGGCAGCGGGATCGTGTGGGCGGTCATCGACAGCGGCATCGACGCGGCCCACCCGCACTTCTCCCGGCTGGAGCTCGCGGCCGAGGGGCGGGGCGAGGACCTGCCGCAGGGGAGGACCACCCGGTTGCACCGCGACTTCAGCTTCCTGGTGAACCCGGACGACCCCGCGGCGCAGCCGCCCGGCGGAGCGACGGGCCGGAACCCGGCGTCGCCGCTCGTGGACGACAGCGGGCACGGCACGCACGTCGCCGGCATCATCGCGGGCTGCACCCCGGAGGGCATGACGCCGCGGGTGGCGACGCCGGACGAGCCCGGGGACGGCGGATTCGTCTCCAGGGCCGGCGCGGACCGGCTGTCCGGGATGGCGCCGGACTGCGATCTGGTCAGCATCAAGGTCATGAGGCTCAGCCGCCAGGGCACCTATGTGACCTCCTCCAGCGCGGTCATCCGCGCGCTGACCTACCTGCGGACCGAGGTCAACGTGGACCCGGCGGTGCTGCGCGTGCACGGCGTCAACATGAGCCTCGGCTGCGAGTGGAGGCCCGACCAGTACGCCGCGGGCCAGTCGCCGCTCTGCCAGGCCGTGGGCCAGGTGGTCGCCTCCGGTGTGGTCGTGGTGATCTCGGCCGGCAACTTCGGTGCGCGGAGCACGGCCCGGGACACCGCCAACACCTCGGCCGTCATGGGCTCGATCACCGAACCGGCACACACCGAGGACTGCATCGCGGTCGGCTCCACCCACCGGGAGGCGCCGCACGCGTTCGGCGTCACCTGGACCTCGGGAAAGGGCCCGACGCTCGACGGCCGGATGAAACCGGACGTCGTGGCGCCCGGCGAGTGGATCGCCTCGGCGGCCAGCGGCGACGTGCGGGCCACCGCCGGGCTGACCCCGGCCCCGGGGGATCCGGTGCCGGAGAGCCTGCTGACGTACGCCGAGCAGTCCGGCACCTCGATGGCGGCGCCGCACGTGTCCGGTGTGATCGCGGCCTTCCTGTCCGCCCGCCCGGAGTTCATCGGCCGACCGCGGGAGGTCAAGAGCCTGCTCACCGCCTCCGCCACCGACCTCGGCCGGGAGCGGTACGCCCAGGGGGCGGGCCTGGTGGACCTGATGCGGATGCTGGCGAACGTATGACGAACCGACGAACGGCCATCCGAAAGGTCATGTGCGATGAGGCGACTGCCGACCGACGAGCCCGTGTGGGACCTCGCCTTCGACGAGAAGGGGGTGCTGACCGCGCCGGCGGCGGGTGACTTCCTCGACGAGGTGACGGCCGAGGGGGTGACGGACCTGTTCGTGTTCAGCCACGGGTGGGGCGTGGACGAACAGAGCGCCCGCGAGCTCTACGACGCGATGTTCCCGCTGATCCGGCAGGCCGGAAGCGGCGCGGCGAACCTCGGCACGGTGGGGTTCGCGGGCGTCCACTGGCCCGCGCTCTGGTTCCCGCCCACGCCGGCGACCCCGCCACCGGCGGTCGCCTCGCCCCAGGCCGGGGACGGCGCCCTGCTGGACCTCAGCGCCGGAACGGCGGCCGTCTCCGGGGCGGACATCGCCGCGTCGCTGGGCAAGGGCTTCGCCGACCCCGAGCAGCAGCGGACGGTGGCCGAGATCGGCCGACGCATCGACGAGGCGGTGGCGGCCGCCGGTGCGGCCGAGCCCGATGCGGCCAAGGAGCAACGACTGGGGCGGATCCACGAGTTGATCCGGTCCCTGGTGCCGCCGCCCGGGCCCGACGGCGGGTTCGAGGACGCGGGCGAGACCGCGCTGCTCCTGGACGCCGATCCGAGGACGTCGTACCGGGCCGCCGCCGAGGCCTTCGGCAGCGCGCCGCCCGGCTCCTCCACGCAGGGCATCGGCGACTGGTTCCAGCACGCCGTGAACGGCGCGAAGGACGTGCTGCGGGTGCTCTCGTTCTCGATCATGAAGGCCCGGGCCGGCGACATCGGCCGGGGCGGCCTGGGGCCGCTGCTGGCCACCCTGCACGGCCGCTCGCCCGGCCTGCGGGTGCACCTCCTCGGCCACAGCTTCGGTGCCCGGCTGGTCTCCTTCGCCCTGGCCGGCGTCGGCGCCCCCGCCGACAGCCCGGTCGCCTCGCTCCTGCTGATCCAGGGGGCGTTCTCGCACTGGTCCTTCGCCCACGCCCAGGACAACCCCTTCGGCAGCGCGGGCGCGCTGAACGCCTTCGCGGACCGGGTGCGCGGTCCGCTCGTCTCCACCTACAGCGTCCACGACTGGGCCGTCGGCGTGTGGTACCCGAAGGCGTCCTTCCTCGCCCGCCAGGACTCCGAGGCCGATGTCGCCGGACGCTGGGACGGCATGGGTGCGGACGGGTACCAGGCCGTGGCGCCGACCGGGGACCGGGTGATGCCGGCCGAGGGCGGCATCGACTACGCCTTCGTGCCCGGGACCTTCTACCGGGTGAACGCCGCCACCGTCATCGACAACGTGGCGGGCGAGCCGTTCTCCGGTGCGCACTCCGACATCCGCAAGCCCCAGGTCGCCGCGCTCGCGGCGGCCGCCGCCGCGGCGCACGGGTAGTGGGGGCGGCGGTGGACTGACCACGGCCGTCGGACCACGACGCCGCCGCCCGACCCGCTCGTAAGGAGCGGATCGGGCGGCGGCGTCGTGCGGGTGCGGCGGAGCGGAGCCGGTCAGCCGTCCGTCTCGTCGTAGCGGCCGTGGCCCAGGCGGCGCAGGTCGAAGGACCGGATGCCACGGCCGAAGGTGGCGGCGTAGAGCCTGCCGTCGGGGCCGGTCTTCAGCTGCTGCACCGCGGCGGTGGGCAGGTTGCGACCGAGGACGCGCCAGTCGGTGGTGCCGGGGGCGCGGTAGAAAGCGGCGAGGTCGGTGCCGAGGGCGAGGCCGCCGTTGGGCAGGATCTTCACCGAGGTCGCGGGGACGTCGGGCAGGTTGGCCGAGACGTCGGTCCAGGTGGCTCCGCCGTCGCGGGTCTCGAAGAGGTGGCCGACGCCGGCGCCGGGGCCTTCGGTCCAGGTCCGGGAGAAGCCGTTGAAGGCGACGAAGACGTGCTGGGCGTCGCTCTCGTCGACCGCGAACGAGGAGATGTAGCGGTTGGGCAGGGTGCCGTCCACCGGCAGGTCGAGCTGGTGCCAGCCGGTGCCGTCGGTCTTGCCGACCGCGATGCCGCGGCTGAAGCCGACGTTGTTGCAGGGGCCGCACCAGCCCGCGTACACCGTGCCGTCGACCGTCGCCACCGCCGTGGCGACGTGGCCGGCGCCCAGGTCGTAGGCGTTGGCCCACTCGCTGCCGCTGCGGATCGCGTAGCCCTTGTGCTGCACCCAGACGTGCCGGCCGCCGGCGATCCAGGTGTTGACGTCCTTGGGGTCCGAGGTGATCGGCGCGATGAAGCGGGCGGAGCTGGTGTCCTTGTCCGGCGGGGCGACCTCGTAGGAGGTGGCCTTGGCCGGGTCGGTCTTCCAGACGCCGCTGTTGACGGCGCAGTTCTGGGTGACCCAGACGTCGAGGTAGACATACTCCTCGGCGATGTTGCAGCCGTTGTCCGGGTCGACGAGGGTGTCGGCGCCGTCGCCGCCGAAGTTGGAGCCCATCACCTTGTCGTGGGCGCGCAGGATGGACTCGCCGTTGTCCTGGAGACCGCCGCTGACGATCACGCCCCGGCCCGAGCGGTCCGCCGGGTCCTTGCCGACGCCGACCGAGTAGTACTGCAGGGTGTCCATGGTGCCGTCGGCCAGGGACTTCCAGTCCGTGGCGTGGCCGGAGGCGTCGGCCGCGCCGGCGACCGGACGGCTGTAGACGCCGCCGTCGTTGCCCACGTAGACGCTGGTCCTGCCCTGGTACGTGCCGAAGGCGACGGCGTGCTGGTCGGAGTGCGTGGTCTGCGAGCAGTCACCGGTCTGCTTGGTCGGGTCGATGCTCCAGCAGGGGAAGCCGAAGTTCCAGTACGGGCCCGGGACGGTCCAGGTGGAGCCGCCGTCCTTCGTCTCCAGGACCTCCTCCAGGCCCGCGTAGACGTGGTCCGGGTCGGCGGGGTCGACCTGGAGGAACTGGTTGTACCAGGCCTGGATGCCGGGCTGGTAACCCTCGTCCTGGAGTGCGGAGCCGGAGTTCTTCAGCTTGTCCTTGTCCGCGATCCGGGTCCACGGCCCGAACGGGGAGCCGGACTTGGAGGCGTAGATGCCCTTGAGTCCGGTGTCGGGGTCGGTCGCCGAGACCTCCGGGGACTGGTCGATGGCGTAGTAGCGCGAGCCGTCGGCCGAGGCGGCGAAGGTCACATTGCCGACGTTCGCGGCGTCGGTCGGCAGGTCGCCGAGCGAGCCGACGCGCTGCCAGGTGCCGTCCGCGGCCTTGCTGTAGAAGCCGTTGTAGCTGTCGCCACCGCGCCAGCCGACGGCGAGGACGACCTTGCCCGGGTCCTTGGGGTCGATCGCGATGTCGTTGGCGATGTTCTTGTACGGCGCGGCCGGGTCGCCGGCCTTCGAACCACCGGGCAGGTACTCCGGGTTGGGCGCGAACTCCAGCGTCCACGGACCGGACAGGTCCGTCGTGGAGTGGCTCCACACGCCCCGGCTGGTGGCCGCCCACACCTTGCCGCCGCCGAAGCGAAGCGCATGGATGATGGTCGACTCCAGCTCGGCTCCGCCGACCCGGTTGCCGGGTTGGAACTCGCCGCGCTTCGGGTCCGGCAGCACGTACACGCCGGTGCCGACGTACGAGGTCGCGCCGGTGTTGGACTCGCCGGTGGCGTACCAGAGCCGGCCGCCGTCATCGAGGTCCAGGGTGCCCGTCGAGAGGGAAGGGAGGCTGTCCGAGATGGACTGCCACCGGCCGCCGCCGGTGCGGGAGCGGAAGACGCCGCCGTTGGCACCGCCCGCGTACACGTAGCCGTCCTGGTCGGCCGCGAGCCCGGTGATCCGGCCGGTCACGTAGCCGGAGCCGCCGCTGGAGTTGGAGTTGACGTCCCGGTAGCGCGGGTCGTCGGAGTCGTAGGGCTTGTCGGTGACGTGGTCCCAGCTGCCGGCGGTGTGCGGCATCGACTGCAGCTGGGCCCAGGCCGCGCCGTAGGCGCCGGGCGCGACCACGCCGGGGGCGGTGCGGGCCTCGGTGTACTGCGCGGTGCCCTCGGCCGAGTTCTCCGCCTCGTCGCCCTCGTCCTCCCCGGGGGCCTCGGACTTGGCGGTGAACGCCGGGCCGGCGGCTGCCTGGGTCTTGACCTTCTTGGCGTGCTTCTGGCCGATCTCGGCCTGGTGCTGGGCCTGGTGCGGGCGCGGGCCGGGAGCGTCGGAGGGCGCGGCGAGCGCCTGGGTGGTGGCCAGGCCCAGCGCGGTCAGTGTGACGGTGCTCAGCAGAAGCTTGTTGTGTCGCCCCTTGGGCACGTGGAGACCTCCCCGTGAAGTGCCGGCGGCGCGGGTCGCGCGTTCCGGCGGAGACAGGCGAAGCCTTGCGGGTGGGCCGTGACTGAGGAAGGGCAACGCGCATAACGACTTATTAAAAGTACTACTGTTAAAGGTGGTTGCATTCACCGTATGGCGGGGTCGGCGAGCCGCGCCCCCCGCAATTGGTCCAGACCTATTGACTCCGTTTGCCGCCCCTCCTACGATCCGGTCCGGCACAGCCCCACATGTTTCCCCCCACCTCACCCAGAGCCGGGCGTCACGCCCCCACGCGTCGGTCATGTCCATGACGCTCGGCGGAAAGGGAGCACAGCATGTTTCGTCGGAGGTCGCGCACCCCACGCCCGTCGGGCGGATTCCGCCCGGAGCGGGCGACCGTGGAACGCGCGGTACAGGTGCCCCGGACCGGCCGCCCCGAGCCCGGGCCGACCGTCCTGAAGCGCTTCCTCGCCGGGGTGAGCGCCGCAGCCGTCATCGGCGCCGGCATCGCCGTGGCCGGCACCGTCACGGCCGGGGCCGCCACCCCCAACCTGGTCGCCAACCCCGGCTTCGAGAACGGGCTTTCCGACTGGACCTGTTCCGGTGGGGCGGGCGCGGCGGTGAGCAGCCCGGTCCACTCCGGCGCCTCCGCGCTCAAGGCCACGCCGACCGGCCAGGACACCGCCCAGTGCACCCAGACCATCAGCGTGCAGCCCAACTCCCAGTACACGCTGAGCGCCTACGTCCAGGGCAGCTACATCTACCTGGGCGCCACCGGCACCGGTGTCACCAACGCCTCCACCTGGACGGCGAACAGCGCCTCGTACAGCCAGCTCAGCGTGGGCTTCACCACCGGGGCGAGCACCACCTCGGTGACCGTCTTCCTGCACGGCTGGTACGGGCAGCCCGCGTTCTACGCGGACGACGTGTCGCTCACCGGCCCCGGCGGCAGCAGCCCCTCGCCGACCGCCACCACGCCGACCACCGCGCCTCCGACGTCGTCGACGCCGACCACCACGCCGCCCACCAGCACACCGCCGACGACGTCGACGCCCACCACGACGCCGCCCACCACCACGCCGCCGAGCGACACCTGCCCCACGAAGCCCAAGCCGTCCGGCAAGGTCCTCCAGGGGTACTGGGAGAACTGGGACGGCGCCCTGAACGGCGTCCACCCCGGCATGGGCTGGACGCCCATCACGGACAGCCGGATCGCCGCGCACGGCTACAACGTCATCAACGCCGCCTTCCCGGTGATCCTCTCGGACGGCACCGTCCTGTGGCAGGACGGCATGGACACCAACGTCAAGGTCTCGACCCCCGCCGAGATGTGCCAGGCCAAGGCGGCCGGGGCGACGATCCTGATGTCGATCGGCGGCGCCGCCGCCGGCATCGACCTGAGCTCCAGCACCGTCGCCGACAAGTTCGTCGCGACCGTCGTCCCGATCCTGAAGAAGTACAACTTCGACGGAATCGACATCGACATCGAGACCGGCCTGTCCGGGAGCGGCAACATCAACACGCTGTCCGCCTCCCAGGCCAACCTGATCCGCATCATCGACGGCGTGCTGTCCCAGATGCCCGCGGGCTTCGGCCTGACGATGGCCCCCGAGACCGCGTACGTCACCGGCGGAAGCGTCAACTACGGGTCGATCTGGGGCGCCTACCTGCCGATCGTCAAGAAGTACGCCGACAACGGGCAGCTGTGGTGGCTGAACATGCAGTACTACAACGGCAGCATGTACGGCTGCTCCGGCGACTCCTACCAGGCCGGTACCGTCCAGGGCTTCACCGCGCAGACCACCTGCCTGAACAACGGCCTGACCATCCAGGGCACCACCATCCGGGTGCCCTACGACAAGCAGGTGCCCGGCCTGCCGGCCCAGCCCGGTGCGGGCGGCGGCTACATGGACACGGGCCTGGTCGGCCAGTCGTGGAACGCCTTCAACGGTTCGCTGAAGGGGCTCATGACGTGGTCGCTCAACTGGGACGGCTCGAAGGGCTGGTCCTTCGGCGACAACGTCAAGCGCCTCCAGGGGCGTTGACACCCCGGAGTCCCCGGAGCTCCCGGAGTTCCCGCCGACGTCCCCGCGCCCCGGTGCACCGCTCCGGGTGCGGCCCGGTCACCGACCGGAGCCGCGCCCGGCTCGGAGCCCGGGGCGCGGGCCGTCGAAGCCCTCGGGCGCGGGGGGCCGTTCGAAGAAGGTCTCCAGGACGACGGTCGCCTGGGTGCCGCTCACGCCGTCGATCGCGTAGAGCCGCCGCAGCACGTCCTGAAGCTGTTCGGGGGTCGCCGTCCGCACCTTGACCAGCACCGAGGCGCTGCCCGCGATGATGTGCGCCTCCTCGATCTCGGGTATCGCGGTGAAAGCCGGCGCCGAGTCCCCCATCCAGGCCGTGGAATCCACCATCACGAAGGAGAGCACCCCGAGCCCGAGGCTCCTGGGGTCCAGCTCCACCGTGGTGCGGCGGATCACGCCGCGCTCGCGCAGCTTGCGCACCCGCTCGTGCGCCGCCGCCGTGGAGAGGCCCACGGCCCTGCCCAGCGCCGCGTACGCCTGTCCGGCGTCCTGTTGCAGCAGGGCGAGCAACGCCCGGTCGGTGTCGTCGAGATGATCGATGGTCATGGTGGGACCATACCGTGTTCTGGCATACTCCCAATTATCGGGACGGTATTCGGTACTAGGCGACACGGGGTGAATGATGTCCGGCTCCATCGGGTCCGAGCTGTACGAGATCCTGGACGAGCGGTTCCGCCGCTGCACCAACGGCGACAGCCGGCTGGAGAAGCTGTACGGCGACTGCCGCTGGGCCGAGGGCCCGCTCTACCTGCCCGCCTGGCGCCAGGTGATCTGGAGTGACATCCCCAACGACCGGCTGCTGCGCTGGGACGAGGCCACCGGCACGGTCGGCGTCTTCCGCTCCCCGGCCGGGCACCCCAACGGCAACACCCTCGACCGCGAGGGCCGGCTGATCAGCTGCGAGCAGGGCGACCGCCGGGTGACCCGCACCGAGCACGACGGCCGGATCACCGTCCTCGCCGACCGCTACCGGGGCAAGCGGCTCAACTCGCCCAACGACGCGGTGGTCCGCTCGGACGGCGCGATCTGGTTCTCCGACCCGGACTTCGGCATCACCTCGGACTACGAGGGCCACCGGGCCGAATCCGAGATCGGCGCCCGCGACGTCTACCGGATCGACCCGCACAGCGGCGAGGTCCGGCTGGCGGCCGACGGTTTCGACGGGCCCAACGGACTGGTCCTGTCACCGGACGAGCGGCAGCTCTACGTCAACGACAGCCGGGCCGGGCACATCCGGGTCTTCGACATCCGGGAGGACGGAACCCTCACCGGCGACCGGATCTTCGTCAAGGGCGTCGGCTGCCGCTTCGACAACATCCGCTTCGACCGCGACGGCCGGCTCTGGGCGGCGGCCTTCGACGACGGCGTCCACTGCTACGCCCCCGACGCCACCCTCCTCGGCCGCATCCGTGTTCCCGAGCCGGTCTCGAACCTCACCTTCGGCGGCCCGAAGCGGAACCGGCTGTTCATCACCGCCACCACCTCGCTGTACTCCCTGGTGACGTCCATGACGGGCACCCACCGCGTCTCCTTCCAGTAGGAGACACGCCGGCCCGGCCGCTCGCGGCGGGGGAGCGCCGGCCCGTTGCGTCCCCAGTGGTCAGCCGGTGAACAGGTCGGCGTTCCGCCGGACGAAGTCGCCCACGCCGGTGGCGGGGCGGCCGGTGACCTGCCGGACGCCGTCGGTCCGGCGGTCGTAGCGGTTCTCGGCGTGGAGGCGGGCCATGGTGGAGATGTGCTGGAGGACGTGTTCCGGCAGCTCCAGCGGTGCGAGGTCGTGGTCGATCCACTCCCGCAGCGGGACGTCGACGTAGCGGACGGGCCGGCCGAGGGCTTCGGAGGCCTCCGCGGCGATGGCCGGGCCGTCCTGGGAGCGCGGGCCGGTCAGCTCGTAGACCCGGCCGAGGTGCGGGGCCGGGTCGGCCAGGACCTCCGCGACGACCGCGGCGACGTCCGCGGCCGCCACGGGGGAGGTCCTGGCCCGCCCCAACGGCAGCCTGACGGTGCCGTCCCTGGCGATCGAGGCCAGTCCGGCCCGGAAGAGCGGGTTCTCCAGGAACACGGTGGGCCGGACCTCGACGACGGGCAGGCCCGACCAGCTCAGTACCTGCTCGACCAGCCACTGCTGCCGGTGCTGGTGGGACTCGCCGGCGGCGGAGAGTCCCAGCTCGGAGACGGTCAGCTGGGACATGTTCACGAACACCTCCAGCCGCCCCGCCTCCCGGGCCACGGCCGCCGCCGTGAGGGCGGCCTCCAGGTACTGGTCGGAGACGCCCATGCCGAAGTACGTCCGGCGGCAGCCGGCCAGGGCCGCGAGGACGTCGTCCGTGCGGGTCAGGTCCCCGACGACGACCTCGGCGCCGGTCGCCCGCAGGGCCCGCGCGCGCTCGTCCTCGCGGTGCACCAGGGCGCGGACCGGCAGGCCCCGCCGCCGCAGGTCCTCGACCACGGACCGCCCGACGCCCCCGACGCGGCCGGCGGCCCCGGTCACCAGGATCGGTTGCACGGTCTCCTCCGAAGTGTTCGGCCCGGCGCGGCGCGGGCCCGGTGCGGCCCGGCCCGGCCGGTCGTCAGATGGTGGCGGTGTCGATGACGAAGCGGTAGCGGACGTCGCTGGCGAGGACGCGCTCGTAGGCGTCGTTGATCCGGTCGGCGCCGATCAGCTCGATCTCGGCCGCCACGCCGTGCTCGGCGCAGAAGTCCAGCATCTCCTGGGTCTCGGCGATCCCGCCGATGCCCGAGGAGCTCATGCTGCGGCGCTTGCCGGCCAGCCGCCGGAGGTCGACCTCCACGGGCTCCTCCGGCAGGCCGACGTTGACCATGGCCCCGTCGGTGCGCAGCAGGGAGAAGTAGGCGGCGAAGTCGAGCGGGGCGGAGACGGTGTTGAGGACGAGGTCGAAGGTGCCCGCGAGCTCCTGGAAGGTCGCCGGGTCACTGGTCGCGTGGTAGTGGTCGGCGCCCAGCCGCAGGCCGTCGTCCTTCTTGCGCAGGGACTGGGACAGCACGGTGACCTCGGCCCCGAGCGCGTGGGCGATCTGCACGCCCATGTGGCCGAGCCCGCCGAGGCCGACGACGGCGACCCGCGTGCCGGGCCCGGCGTTCCAGTGCCGCAGCGGGGAGTAGGTGGTGATGCCCGCGCACAGCAGCGGGGCGGCCTTGTCCAGCGGCAGCGCGTCCGGGATGCGCACCACGTAGTTCTCGTCGACGACCACGTTCTTCGCGTAGCCGCCGTACGTGGGCCGGCCGTCCTTGCCGACGGCGTTGTACGTCCACACCGGGCCGTCGTCGCAGTACTGCTCCAGGCCGGCCCGGCAGTTGTCGCAGGTGCGGCAGGAGTCGACCATGCAGCCGACGCCGACCCGGTCGCCGACCCGGAACCTGGTGACGCCGGGGCCGGCCCCGGTG
Organism: Kitasatospora sp. NPDC048715; assembly: GCF_043198905.1. Taxonomy (NCBI): domain Bacteria; kingdom Bacillati; phylum Actinomycetota; class Actinomycetes; order Kitasatosporales; family Streptomycetaceae; genus Kitasatospora; species Kitasatospora sp. NPDC048715. Next base: position 50,783 of record NZ_JBICVH010000002.1, read on the forward strand.
ACGACGCCCGCGATCTCGTGCCCGGGCACCATGGGGAAGACCGCCTCGCCCCAGCCCTCGCGGGCCTGGTGGATGTCGGAGTGGCAGATGCCGACGAAGGCGATGTCGATCAGCAGGTCGTGCTCGCCGACCGCACGGCGCTCGATGGTGGTGCGTTCCAGCGGGGCCTTGGGGCCCGGTGCGGCGTAGGCGGCGACGGTGGTGGTCATGGGAGTTCGTTCCCCCTTCTGCGGACGGAACCGCGATGGTCGGATCGGGCCGGGTCGGCCGGGCCGGACGGGTCGGGTGAGCCGGGCGGGTCGGTCGACCAGCACGTCCACGGTACCCACGAGGACGGTGCGCCGCTCTGCCGGCCCGGCCGGGGAGCGGCGGAGCCGGCCCCGGGACGCACGGTCGGGCAGGCCGGGAGGCGCCTGGCGCGACCGCACCCGAGTGGGTGATCATGATGTGACGTCCTGTCATGTTTCTTTGACGAGAAGGTTTTCGCCATGTTGGTCGACTGGCCCACCGAAGTGTTCGCGCTCCGCCTGCACCGCATTCCCGGCCTGGTGGCGGGCGCCGCGGCGGGAAGCCCGGAGGGCACCCCCGTGGTGCTCGCGCCCGAGACCGGCGGTGAGGGCGAGCAGTGGGTGGCCGAGCGGTTCCGGGTGCTCAACCACCGGATCCGGCACGTCGCCACCGGCCTGTACCTGACCGCCGAGGAGTCGAGCCGGGGCGCCGCGGTCACCCTGCGGCCCAAGTTCTCCGACACCGGCAGCGATTCCTCGTACTGGCGGCAGGCGTGGCGGGCCTACGTCCAGCGCGACACCGGCCGGCTGATGGCCCTCCACGACTCCTCCAACTGCCTCCTCGGTCTGGCCGACCCGGCCGCCGAGCGGCCGGGCGGACCGCTGGTGCTGGAGAAGGGCGCGGGCGCCCAGGACCTGTCCTGCACCGCCTGGGCGCCCGCGCCCGTCCCGGCGCCGGAGCCCGCGCCCGCTCCGGCGCCGAAGGTCACCGACCTCCCGGTGGGAACGGGACGGGTCCGGGTGCAGGCCCGCCGCTTCGAGAAGCACGTGCGGACCATCGAGCAGATCTTCGACGAGACCAGCTTCCGGGAGGTCCCCGGCGAGCTCCTCACCCCGGGCACGCGCATCGAGACCTTCGACTTCGACCAGTACTCCCAGGGCGACTGGTACAAGGAGGGTCGGGAGGGAAGTCTCGTGACCTTCACGGACAGCTACGACACGGCGGGCGCCGCGCGCAGGGCCTTCCACCGGCTGAAGGGGGAACCCGCCCGCTACGTGGACTCCGCCGAGGTCGACGTCCACTACGTCCCGCCGAAGCTCGTCGCCCGTACCAACTTCCCCGCCGCGCTCTTCGACCGCATCGGCGGCAGCGACGCCATCTTCCGGACGCCGTACCGGCTGCCCAACGGGCACGGTTTCTACAACCGGCCGGAGCGCCGTGAGGGCCTCTACTTCCCCAAGCGCGACGGCGCCGGCACCGTCGTGCAGTGGAACAAGACCTGGATCGCGGACAACGACACCTCGTACAAGGTCTTCCTCTGCTTCGACGGCCGTTACTTCATCGACCAGATGGACATCACCTGGGCCGACGGCGAGAAGGGCTGACGCGGGATCCCGCCACGGCGCGTCGGGCACGGAACGTCCGCGGTGAACCGCCTGTGCCCCGGCGCGTGGATCGCCCAGGGGAGCCGACAGGTCGAGGGTCGGCTCCCCGGGGACGGGCGGGAGGTGCGAGTCGCCCGGGGTCCTGTACTTCAGGAGGGCGCCCCAACCGGCCCGGAGGCGATGCCGATCACTCGTTCGAGTGATCGGTGGGAGGTATTCCCCCGGGATGATCGCGGTGAGGTGAGCATGTCTCTGACACCCAGTCAGAAGCACTGCCGCGAAAGGCGGGCACAGCCATGTCCATCGAAGGAACCCCGGAGACCCCGTTCGCGCTCAGCGCCGAGGACCTCTCCAGGCTGGAAGCGATCCGCGAAGCGGTACTGGACCCCTCGCCGCGCCGGATCGGCCGCCTCGACCAGTGGGGCCTGGCCGACGAGTACGAGACCTACGCGGAGATCGCCGAGTACCGCGAGCTCTCGATCGCCATGGCGGACGGGACGATGATCGACGCGGCGCTGAGCATCCCGCGCAACCTCGCGCCCGGACAGACCTGTCCCGCGGTCGTCATGCCCGCGCCGCTGATCGGGATCGGCCGGAAGGCCTACCTCGGCATGTTCCCGCGCTGGGCCCTCGGCGGCTACGCCGTCCTGGCCTACAGCCAGCGCGGTCTGGCCGAGTCCGGCGGCGAGATCCACGTCGCCGGTCCGCAGGACGTGGCCGACGGGACCGAGATCATCAACGCGCTGGTCCAGATCGACGGAGTCGACCCGGACCGGATCGGGTTCTTCGGCTCCTCCTACGGCGCCGGAACCAGCCTGCTGGTGGCCGCGCAGGACCCGCGGGTCAAGGCCGTGGCCGGCACCAGCGCCTGGGGCGACCTGTTCGCCTCGCTGTACGAGAACGGCACCCGCCACCTGAAGGCCTTCGAGGCGCTCGTGCAGCTCTTCGGCGAGGACCGCTGCTCGAAGGAGTTCCGCGGCGTCATCGAGAAGATCCGCAACAACGTCGTCGACGACGAGGTCAGGGAGTTCGCGGCGGTGCGTTCGCCCCGGACGCACCTGGACGCGTACAACAATGCCAACACGCCGATCCTGCTGACCACCGCCTGGCACGAGACGATCTTCTCGGTGCCCGCCGTCGTCGACCTCTTCAGCAACCTGACGAGCCCCAAGTCACTGCTCGTCCAGATCGGCGACCACGGCAACGGCGAACTCCCCGGCCTGTTCGGCCTCGTCTCCAAGCCCACCGAGATGGCCTACCGCTGGATGGACCACCACCTCGGCGGCAACGCGGGCGACGGAGCGGCGCCCCAGTTCGGCATCCGCTCCGAGTACATGCACAACCTGCTGTCCGAACTCCGCCACGAGGACTGGGAGAGCTACGCCCTGCCCCGCAGGCGGTTCCACCTCGCCGCCGCGGCCGCGGGCCACAGCGAGGCGCGGCTGGCCGAGGGGCAGCCGCAGTCGGGCTGGGCCCGCTCCGTCAGGGCCACCGGGCGGGACACCGAGGTCGTCGTCGCCCCGAAGCTGGTCCAGACCGGCCTGGCCGAGCGCCTGGGCCGGCCCCACGTCTACGGGACCGCCGAGGTCGACCGCGAGCTCGCCGCGATCTGGACCACCGCGCCGCTGGAGCAGCCCATGCGCGTCCAGGGAGACGTGCAGCTTCGGGTGACGGTGAAGCCCCGGGCGACGGACGCCACGATCGTGGCCTACCTGCTGGACTGCGACCCTGCCACCGGCCAGGCCCGCATCATCACCCACGCCCCGTACACCCTCACCAACGAGCAGGCCGGGCAGGCCACCACCGTGTCCTTCCCGCTGCAGCCCGCCCACTACGCCCTGGCCAAGGGCCGCGTGCTCCAGCTGGTCATCGGCACCCACGACCAGTTCTTCGCCGACGCCAACTCCACCCCCACCAGCATCGAGTTCACCTCGCCCCGGGGTGCCGAGTCCTACCTCGACATCCCGCTCGGCACCCTGGACTGACGCCCGCGCCCCGCAGGGCGCCACAGCCGGAACGGCCGGTCCGCCCAGCGGCGGACCGGCCGCCGGTTGTTCGGCGTTTTGTTCAATGACCGAGGACCGAACCAGAACAACCCCGGTGCGCTACACCAGTAGCGCACGCCACACCCGTGTCGTGCGCGGGACCAGGACCGTGGGCCGCGACAGCGCCGGACACCGGGAGAGTTCACCAGATGACGACGCTCTGCATCGCGAACAACCGCACCGAGGAGATGGTCGGGGACCTCACCGGGGCGACGCCGCTGGAGCAGCTGTTCGCCGGGTGCGGGGCACAGCGGATGCTCTGGTGGGCCGAGGACGGCGACGTCCTGGTGCTGCCCTGGGGCCCCGACCCGGAGTACCTGGCGTACGTCGCCGGGCTGACCGGGGTGCGGGCCGACAGCCTGACCTTCGTGGTGCCGCCGCCGGGCGTCCACGGCGACCAGGCGCTCACCACCGACCGCCTGGTCGACCCGGCCTTCCTCGCGGAGCTGCGCCGCGTCCTGGACGGGCGCACCGTCGACGAGGTGCTGGCCGTCTCGCCGAACGGCGCGGTGGCCGGGCTGGCGGCCGCGCTCGGCCTGGCGCACGCGATGCCCGGCCTGCCCTTCGCCGCGCAGGGCGGCAACGCCCTGGTCAACAGCAAGGCGGGGTTCCGGGCGCTGGCCGCCGGCGTCGGGGTGCCGATCCCGCCCGGGACGGTGGCCGGCTCGCCGGCCGAGGTCGAGGCCGCCGTCGAGCACCTGCTGGGGCAGGGGCACAGCGTGATGCTGAAGGTCGAGTACCAGGCGGGCGGGCTGGGCAACGAGATCCTCGCCCGGGACGAGAAGGTGGAGGCGGTCGGCGCCGAGCGGGTGGTTCCGCTGCCGGACCGGGCGGCGGTGGCCGCGTACGTGGCCGAGCGGTGGACCTGGCTGACCGGCGGGCGCGGCCAACGGGTGGTGGTGGAGCGGTACTTCCCCGACTGCGCGCCGTTGTACGCCCAGTTCCTCGTCGACGACGCGGCCGTGGTGCTCGCCGGCTGCGGTGAGATGGTCATGCGGCCGGTGGTGGTCGGCGAGATCACCCCGCCGGTCACCCCGGACGCGGGCGCCCTGGCCGAACTCGTCGAGCAGGGCGCCCGGTTGTGCGAGTCGCTGCGGGTGATCGGCTACCGGGGCACGGTCAGCGCGGACGCCGTGCTGACGCCCGGGGGCGAGATCTACTTCCACGAGACCAACGGCCGGCTCACCGGCTCCAGCCACCTGCACGACATCTTCGCCGCCCGCCTGCTGCGCGAGGAGCACCGCGGCTCGCGCCACCTGCTGGAGCTCGCCGGCCTCAAGGTGCCGTCCTTCGCCGAGGCCGTGGCGGCGCTCGGCGCGGCCGGGCTGGCCTTCGACCCGCGGACCGGCACCGGCGTGCTGTACAGCAACGACTTCGGGCCGGCCGACGGCTCGGTGATGTACTGCGTGGTCGCCGAGAGCCCGGAGGCCGTCCGCGCCCTGGAGAGCGCGCTGCTCGCGCTGTTCGCCGGATGAGGCCCGGGGCGGGCGTGGACGACGCGACCGTGAACGAGACGACCGTGAACGAGACGACCGAGATCGAGACGACCGTGGAGGAGACGACCGTGGGCCAGGCGGAAGCGGAACGGGACGGGAAGGGGATGCGCGCCGCGCTGATCCACCGCTACGGCGGGCCGGAGGAGCTGTGCATCGAGACGGTGCCGGAACCGGTGGCCGGGCCGGGCCAGGTGCTGGTGGACGTCACCCTGGCCGGGCTCAACTACGCCGACCTGGAGATCCGCGCCGGCGAGTACCTGCAGCTCCCGCTGCCGCTGGTGCTCGGCGTCGACGCGGTCGGGCGGCGCCGCGAGGACGGCCGGAGGGTCGTCGCGCTGCTGCGCACCGGCGGCGGGTACGCCGGGGCGGCCGTCCCCGAGGCGGCGCACACGGTGGAGGTGCCGGACGGCGTGGACGACGAGCAGGCGCTCGCGCTGCTGGAGCAGGGGGCGACGGCGTACGGCGCGCTGGTCCTGTCGGGGCGGCTTCGGCCGGGCGACGCCGTCGGGGTGTCCGCGGCCGCGGGCGGGGTCGGTCACCTGGCGGTGCAGCTGGCCAGGGAGCTGGGGGCGGGCCGGGTGGTCGCCCTGGCCTCCACCCCGGAGAAGCGGGAGTTCCTGCGCTCGCTGGGCGCCGACGCCGTGCTGGACTCCGAGGATCCCGACCTGGGCGAGCGGCTCGCGGAGTCGGGCGGGCTGGACCTGTTCGTGGACTCGGTCGGCGGCCGGGTGCTGCGCGCCGGGCTGGCCGGACTGGCACCCTTCGGGCGGCTGGTGTCGGTCGGGGCGCGGGAGGGCGTGGAGGACGGCTTCACGATGGGCGACCTGACCGAGCGCTCGGCGGGGGTGCAGGGCTTCTGGCTCAGGCACGTGCTCACGGACCGGGCGCTGTTCGAGAGCATCGCCGACCACCTGTTCCGGCTCGCCGCCGAGCGGCGGGTGGTGGCGCGGATCGACCGGACCGTGCCGCTGTCCGGGGTGGCGGCCGCGCACCGGGCGATGGCCGCGCGGCAGACCATGGGCAAGGTGCTGGTGGACGTCCGCCGCGAGGCGTGAACGAAGCGCGCGAGGGGAGGGCGGCCGGCCGACCGCCCTCCCCTCGCGCGCGCCGGGCCCGACGGTGGAGACCGTCGGGCCCGGCGCCGGGTCAGTACCCGGCGACCTCGTCCAGGCCGTGGCCGCGCAGCGGGACGAGGAAGCTGCGTTCGAACACCACCACGACCTCGCCGGTGGACTTCGTCCCGGTGGTGCGGCAGCGCACGATCCCCTGCCCGGCGCGGCTCTCGGAGAGCCGCTTGGCGAGGGTCTCCGTCTCCGCGTAGAGGGTGTCGCCGGCGAACACCGGGTGGGTCATCCGGATGTTCTCCCAGCCCAGGTTGGCGATGGTGCGCCCGCTCGTCGAGCGGGCGGTCATCCCGCCGACGATGCTGAGCGTCACCAGGCTGGAGACGATCGGCTTCCCCCAGGGGGTGTGCGCGCTGTAGGCGGCGTCGATGTGCAGCGGGGCGTCGTTCATGCTCAGCATGCTCATCAGCACGTTGTCGAGCTCGGTGACGGTCCGCCCGGGGCGGTGCTCGACCACCTCGCCGACCTCGAACTCCTCGTAGTAGCGCCCGACCACCTCGCGGTAGCGGCGCTCGCCGATCAGCCGGTAGCCGGCCGGTTCGGTTGCGTCCATCGCGGTTGCTCCCAGGTCCTAGAGGTCGGCGGTGAGTTCCTTGACGTGGCCGGCGAACTCGCGGATCAGCCGCTCGTCCATGTCGGCGCGCAGCATCAGCCGCAGCCCGGCCTCGCCCTTGGGCACGATCGGGAAGAACACCGCGGAGCTGTAGAAGCCGCGCTCGAAGAGCTGGGCGGACAGCTTGACCGCCCGCTCGGCCTCCCCGACGTCGACCCGGCGCACCGGCAGGCCGTTGCCCGCGAAGGTGGTCGGCAGCAGCTCGTCGAAGAGCTCGATGTTGCGGGCCAGCGCTCCCTGGAGGTCGGCCAGTTCGGGGGAGCGGTGGATGGCGGCGCTGGCCAGCGAGGCGCCGACCATCGGCAGCGGGATGTTCTGCGACCAGCCGATCGGGCCGGCGTGCCGGTGCAGGAACTCGAACTGCTCCCGGTTGCCGAGCATCGCGACGCCGCCGCTGGTGCCGAAGGCCTTGCCGAGGCTCGCGGTGATCACCGTCAGCGGGTTCATCTCCAGCCGGGAGCGGACGTAGCCCTCGCCGCGCTCGCCCGCGATGGACAGCGAGTGGGAGTCGTCGATGTAGAGGAACAGCCCGTAGCGGTCCTGGAGTTCGAGCAGTCCGTCGAGGGCCGCGGTGCCGCCCATCGAGTAGGCGCCGTCGGCGACGTAGGCGACCCGCGGGTACTTGCGGCAGATGTCCTCCAGGTAGTTCAGGTCGTTGTGCGGGCAGGTCAGCACCAGCGACTCGTCCGCGCAGACCGGCTTCATGTACGCCATGCAGAAGTGGCAGAAGCGGTCGAAGACCATCACCCGGGGGCCGCCGCCGCCCTGGCAGGTGCCGTCCAGGTGGCCGGAGGCGATCAGCGGCAGGATGCCCGCGGTGAGCGTGGTACAGGACGCCCCCGGGAGGATGTTCGCGCCGAACAGCTCGCCCAGCTCCTCCTCCAGCCGCACCAGCAGGTTGTGCCGGATCCGGGTGGTGGAGAGGACCAGCGAGGTGCTGCGGGACTCGGTCAGCGCGTCCACCGCGCCGGCCAGGACCGCGGGGTGGTTGTTCAGGCCCAGGTACGAGCAGGAGACCATGTTGGCGAACTCGTGGCCGGTCTCGCGGACGATCAGCCGGTTGTTGGACTCGGAGTCCGCGGTGATGCCGATCAGACCGTTGGCGGCGGCCGCCTGCCAGACCGGGTCGGCGCTCGCCAGCATGGCCTCGGCGTTGCGGTACCGGCGCGGGCCGAGGATGGATTCTTCGGTCATCGTCACTTCTCCGTCGCGTGGTTCGGGGGGTCGGTGGGCTCGTGGCCCTGCGGTTGGTACTGCGCGTGTTGCGCGTGCTGCACGTGTTGCGCGTGTTGCGCGTGTTCTGCGCGGTGGGGGTGCTGCGTGTGGTGCGAACCGTCGGGCCGGGGCGGGTCGAACTGCTCGATCAGACGCTGCGAGGCCTCGAAGAACGGCATGCCGACCATCACCCCGTCCACCACGGTCACCGAGCGGCCGTTCTCCAGACCGGCCGCGACCACCCGGCGGGCGCGCTCCAGCAGTTCCTCGCCCGGGCTGAACAGCTCGTTGATCAGCGCGAGTTGGCGCGGATGGACGGCGATCTTGCCGCTGAACCCGAAGTCCCGGGCGAGCCCGGCCTCCCGGCGCAGCCCGACGAGGTCGGAGACCTCGAAGAACGGTGCGTCCATCGCCTCCACCCCCGCTGCGCGGGCGCTGTTGACCACCCGGCCGCGGGCGTGGGCCAGGGCCTCCCAGGAGAGCCGGGCGCCGACCGCGAAGGCGTAGTCCGCCGAGCCGAAGACCAGCCCGCGCAGCCGGTGTCCGGCGGCCGCGATGGCGGGCGCGTGCTCGATGCCCAGCGGGGTCTCCACGACCGCGAGGAACTCCGTCTCCGGGCAGTCCGCGGCGAGCGCGCCGGCGGCGATCTCGATGTCCCGGGGGGACTCCGCCATCGGGATCAGCACCAGGTCCGGTTTGACGCGGTACCGGGCGATGGCGATCAGGTCGCGCAGCCCGTCCGGTCCGGACAGGGTGTTGATGCGCACCGCGCTGCGCGCGAGCTTGGCGGACGGGAGCGCGAAGAACTCCTCGGCCAGTCGACGGGCCTCCTCCTTTCGGGCGGGTGGGACCGAATCCTCCAGATCGACCATGGCGATGTCGGCTCCGGACTGATGGCTCTTGGTGTACCGCTCCACTGCCATCGCGGGTGTGGACAGGAGGGAACGGCAGTACCGCGTGAACTTCATGGATGTCTCCGAAGTCGCCGAAGGCTGCGGGGTCCGGTTCTATCCCACCGGCTTTGTTCGGCGCCGTACGGCTGGACATTGAACATCAACTCGGAACAACCGACCCGCGCGCACCATTGTTTGACGCCAACGGGTGCTGTGCATGATGAATAACCGGGGGATGGACACGAGGCGCACGCGGCGCGTGTGGCGCGTGGGCACTCAAGGTTTCAGGACACCGCATCAACGGAGAAGGGGGCCGTAGTGCCGCGTCGGGAAAGTCCGTTGGACCCCGGGGACGGGCCGCTGCTGCGCTTCGCGGGCGATCTTCGGGCCCTGCGGGAGAGCGCCGGAAGTCCGCCGTACCGTCAACTCGCCCTGCGGGCCCATTGTTCGGCGGCCAGCCTGTCGGTGGCCGCGGGCGGCCGGCGGCTGCCCAGCCTGGCCGTCACCGTCGCCTATGTGCAGGCCTGCGGCGGGGACGTACGGGAGTGGCGGCACCGCTGGCAGCTGCTCGCCGCCGAACTGGCCGCCGACACCGCGGCCCGGCGGCGCTCCCAGGACGCCGGCAGCGCCCCCTATCCGGGTGCGGCCGCGTTCGAGGCGGCCGACGCCGAGCGCTTCTTCGGCCGCGAGGCGCTGCTGGACCGGCTGGCCGCCCTGCTGGCCGAACGGCGGCTGGTGATCCTCTCCGGGCCGTCCGGGGCGGGCAAGTCCTCGTTGGTCAGAGCCGGTCTGCTGGCCCGGCTCGGCGGGGTTCCGGGCGCCGGCGCGGCCGCCGGGCGGAGAACCGGGGCCGGGGGCGGAGCGGGCCGGCCCCCGGCCGACGGCGGTGTCCCGGTGGCGCTGCTGACTCCCGGCGAACGACCGATGGAGGCGTACGCGCTCGCGCTCGCCCGGCTCGGGCAGCGAGTCGGGGAGAGCGCGCGGGGCGCCTCGGGGCCGACGGCCGGCGACCCGGTGCTGGTGGTGGACCAGGGCGAGCAGTTGCGCACCCGCTGCCGGGACGCCGCCGAGCGGGCGCGCTTCCTGGACGCGCTGGTGGCGACCGCCGCGGGCGCGGCGAGGCAGGCGCCGGAGGGGCTGCCGGTGGCGGCGCCGGCCCGGTGCCGGGTGGTGCTGGTGCTCCGTTCGGACCAGTGCGGGCCGCTGTTCGCCGAGCACCCGGGGCTGGCCGAGGCCGGCCGGAACGCGGTGCTGTCGGTGGGGCGTCCGGCGCCGGACGAGCTGCGGCGGGCGATCACCGAGCCGGCCCTGCGGTCCGGCTGTACCGTCGAGGGTTCCCTGCTGGCCGTCCTCATCTCGACCGCCGCGCAGCAGCCGGGCGCGCTGCCGCTGGTGTCCACGGCACTGCTGGAGACCTGGCGGCGGCGCAGCGGCAACGCCCTCACCCTGGCCGGCTTCCAGGCGACCGGAGGTTTCGAGGGCGCGCTGGCCCGGACGGCGGAGTCGCTGTACAACGGGCTGGACCCGGCCGGCCAGGCTCGGGCGCGGGCGGTGTTCCTGCGGCTCGGCGGGGAGTTGCTCGGCGCCGGCGAGGACGCGGCCGGCGGCGCGACGGCGCTGGGCGACGGGCTGACGCCGGGCGGCGGGCTCTTATCGGGGGGAGACCTGGTGCCGGGGGGCGACGAGGGCACCCGCAAGCCGGTCCGGCGGGCCGAGTTCGACGATCCCGGCGTGCCCGAGGTGATGGAACGGCTGGTCCGGGCCCGGCTCGTGGTGGTGGACCGGGACACCGTCGAGCTGTCCCACCACGCGCTGCCGCAGGCCTGGCCCCGGCTGCGCGGGTGGCTGGCGGAGGGCCGCGAGGCGCTGGGCGAGCAGCGCAGGCTCTCGGCGGCCGCCCGGGGCTGGGAGGCCGCCGACCAGGACCCCGAACTGCTCTGCCGGGGTGTCCGGTTGGAGCAGCTCAAGCGGCGGGTGGCGGCCGGCGAGCTGGCCGCGGCCGGGGTCGAGCGGGCTTTCCTGGCGGCGTCCGCCCGGGCGGAGGCCGCCGGCCGGCGCCGGGCGCAGCGCCAGAACCTGGCGGTGGCCGGGGTCGCCGCGGCGGGCGGGGCGCTGCTGGCCCTGGCGGGCGGGAGCCGGATCCGCCGGGCCTGGCGGTGGTGAGCCCCGGAGCGCGGGGCCCAGAGGCGACGGCCGGTCCCACGGGCACCGTGTCCGGGCCGGCCGCCGGCCCTCGCCCGGGTCGGCTCCCGGGGTCGGCTTTCGGGCCCTCGCCCCGGTGTTGATCAGCCTCGGCACGGGGGAGTTGAACAACGGACGGGCCGACCGGAGGCCCGGCGCGGCGGCGCGTTCGGTGCCGATCACGGTCCTTGCGCCGCCGTCGGTCGTCCGGGTAGCTTGACAGGCGATCCCGGCCCTCCGAAATGCGAATTCGGCTGCCCGGCCGGTGATTTCCCGTAACGCCGTGGTCGGCCGGAGCCGCTCCGGCGATCAATCCGTCCCGATTTCCGCCGCTGTTTTCCGCATGTCCGGGGGACCCCGCTCCGCCGACGGCCCGCGGTCCTTCGGAGCCCACCGGGCGCTGCCGTCCTGTGGCGCGGTTCGAAGCCGCGCGGTTCCGAGCCGTCGCGTCCGCCGTCCTTTTCGCGTTTCCCCAAACCCGTGTCAAGGGAGAGTCATGTCCGATTCGGCCCGTCCGGTCCACAGCTGGGACGAATTCACCACACTGCGGGAGATCGTGGTCGGGACCGCCGCCGGCGCCCGGCTGCCCGAGCAGACCGAGCCGTCCTCCTGGCTGTCCTGCTTCCCGAAGACCAGTGCCGCCGACCTCGCCTCGATCGAGGCGGGCCCCTACCCCCAGCAGGTCGTCGAGGAGACCGAGGAGGACCTGGAGGCGCTGGTGGCCACCCTGCGCGGCCTCGGCGTCACCGTCCACCGGCCCGAGGCGGTCGACCACGCGGCCGGGTTCGCCTCCCCGCTCTGGGAGGCCGACGGCGGCTTCCACTCCTACTGCCCGCGGGACCTCACCCTGGTGGCCGGCGAGACGCTGATCGAGGTGGCGAGCCCGATGCGGCAGCGCTACTTCGAGGTGTTCGGCCTGCGCGGGCTCTTCCAGGACTACCTGCGCCGCGGCGCGCGCTGGGTGGCCGCCCCCCGGCCGCGGCTGGGCGACGAGCTCTTCGAGTTCGACGCGGACGGGCTGCCGCTGCTGGGCGAGGCCGAGCCGGTCTTCGACGCGGCGAACGTGCTGCGGCTCGGCCGGGACGTGTTCTACCAGGTCTCCCGCAGCGGCAACGAACTCGGCCTGCGGTGGCTGGAGTCCACCCTCGGCCTGCTCGGTGACGGGGGCCTGCGGCTGCACCCGCTGCGCGACATCTACGGGTACACCCACATCGACAGCACCATCGCGCTGCTGCGGCCGGGGCTGGTGCTGCTCAACCCCGAGCGGATCAGCCCGGAGACCGTCCCGGCGCCGCTGAAGGGCTGGGACATCCTGTGGTGCCCGCCGGCCGAGCCCACCGGGGACACGCCCGAGCACGCGCTCAGCGAGAGCTGGATCAGCATGAACCTGCTGATGGTCTCCCCGGACACCGCGATCGTCGAGTCCGGCCAGGAGAGCCTGATCAAGCAGCTGGAGCACGCCGGGATCACCGTCCTGCCGCACCGGCTGCGGCACTCCCGGGCGCTCGGCGGCGGCTTCCACTGCGTCACCCTGGACACCCGGCGCGACGGCGGGCTGGAGGACTACCTGTCCTGAAGGGGCGTGGGCGGAGCCCGGCCGGCGGCGGCCGGCCGGGGCTACTGCCGCGGACGGGGATCGTCGCGCGTGCGCAGTGCTTCGGCCAGCAGACTCGCCACCACGACGGAGACGGGGTGGTCCGTCCCGACCGCCCGGGTCAGCCCGGCGAGGGCGGCCCGGTACCCCTCGACGGCCCCGGTGAGGTCGCCCGCCGCCTCGTGCACCCGGGCCAGGGCGGCGCGGCTGCCGAGGGTGTCCGGGTGGTCCGGGCCCAGCAGCCGGGCGCGCTGCTCCAGCACGGTGGTGAGCAGCGACCGGGCCCGTTCCAGGTCGCCCGCGCCCCGGCAGGCCACCCCGAGGTTGTTGCGGGTGAGCACGGTGTCGCGGCTCTCCGGGCCGAGCACCCGCTCCTGTTCGGCCAGTACGGTCTCGAACAGCGGGACGGCCCGGGCGGACTCGCCCCGCCCGTGGTAGGCGGAGGCAAGGTTCCCGGCGCTGCGCAGCGTGTCCGGGTGATGCGGGCCGAGGACCTCGCGGCGCAGCCGGAGGGCCTCCTCGAACAGGGGGAGCGCCCGCTCCGGCTCGCCCGCCGCGTCGTGGGCGGAGGCCAGCATGGAGAGGCTGGACAGGGTTTCGGGGTGTTCCGGGCCGAGCACACCGGTGCGCTGGGTCAGTGTCGTGCGGCAGAGGTCGAACCCGGTCGCGATGTCACCGCTCGTCAGGCAGAGGTGGGCGAGGTTGCTCCGGCTGAGCAGGGTGTCGGGGTGCTCCTCGCCCAGGGCGTCGGCACGCCGGGTCAGGACGTCCTGGTAGATCTCCCTGGCCCGTTCCAGGTCGCCGGCCGCGTGGTGGGCGTACCCGAGGTTGCTCAGACAGCTGAGGGTGTCGGGGTGTTCGGAGCCGACGAGTTCCTCGAAGTCGGCCAGCACCTCCTGGTGGAGGGCGATCGACTGCCGGTAGCGGCCGACGGTCTCGTACGCCCCGGCGAGGTTGTTGCGCAGCCGTAGGCCGTTGAGCCCGGCCATGGGCCCCGGCAGGCCGTCGGGTTCGGTGTCGGCGGGGGCCCTGCCGAGCAGGTCCTCGTAGATCCCGATGGCCCGGTCGAACCGGCCGAGGGCCGCGTGGGCGCCCGCCAGGTCGCTCAGCAGGGTGAGGGTCCTGAGGTGGTCCGGGCCGAGGGCGACCCGGCTGTCGTCGGCGGCCCGCTCGTACTCCTCGACCGCCTGCTGGACGCTGCCGCGGGCCTGGTGGGTGGAGGCGAGGCTGCTGCGGATGTTGAGGGTGGTGAGGTGCCCGGGGCCGTGGACCCGCAGGCTCTGTTCCAGGAGCGGGCCGAGGATCCCGATGCTCCGGTCGGGCCGGCCGGTCGCGAGGTGGACCCGGGCGAGTGCGGAGCGGGCCACCAGCGCGAGCGGGTGCTCGGGCCCGAGCCCGTGCCGGATCTGGGCGTCGTAGCCCTCGTACAGCGGCAGCGCCCAGGCGGTCTGCCCCCGGGCCTCCAGGTGCAGGGCGGCGCCGGCGTAGAGGTTGAACACCGCCGAGTCGCAGCCGTCCCGGGGGTCGGTCGCGGCCAGGGCACGGATCTGGCCGACCAGGCGGGCCAGCTCGGCGGCGTCGGGGTCCTGGTCGGGCCCGGCCGGACGCACGGTCCGCAGCAGGGCCTGCTCGGCCTCGTGCCGGCCCCGGGGAGCGGCCCCCGCCGGGCGCCGGGCGAGGGCGTCGGCGCGCAGTACGCCCTGGACCAGCCGGTGCACCCGGACGTCGCGCCAGGCGTAGCCGATCATGCTGTAGGCGTGCAGGACGCCGAGCGCGTCGTCGGCCGCGATCTCGTCCGGGGCCAGCCGGTACACCAGGTCGCGCGGGCAGCCGTCGGCGTCCAGCCAGGCCAGGGCGTGCAGCAGGTCGACCGCGACCGGATCGTCCTCGGCGACCGCCGCCAGGGTGACCTGCCAGACCCTGGCGACGGTGAGCTGCGGGTCCCGGCCCGCCGGGGTCCTGGACAGCTGGAGCCCGAGCCGGCCGCGGTAGGCGGCGACCGTGGTGCGGGTCCGGCGCAGGTAGGCGCCCGCCTGGTCGAGGGCGAGCGGGAGGCCGCCGAGCTCCCGGGCCAGCTGCCCGACCTCCCAGCGGGACTCGTCGGACCCGTCCCACTCGCAGACCCAGGACCACAGCAGCTCGGCCGCCTGCTCCTGGGGGAGGACGTCGAGTGCGAGCAGCGCGTCGCCGGAGTCGACGCCGATCGCGTCCCAGTCGTCGGCGAGCCGGGTGGTGACCAGGTGGTGCCCCCCGGTGAGGCTGCCCAGGTACGGCGCGAGGAGCGCCGGGTCCTCGACGTTGTCGTACACCAGCAGCCAGTTCGTGTGGTGCTGGAACCAGGCCAGCGCCCAGGCGGTCAGCTCCGGCCGCTGCGCGGTTCCGGCCCACACGGGGTTCAGCCGCCGGGCGATCTCGGCCAGGGCCTCCTCCACGGCCCCCGGGGAGGACGCCTCGATCCACCAGACCAGGTCGTACGCCGTGCGGAAGGTCTGGGCGTACTGCCGCGCCAGGGTGCTCTTGCCGACCCCGCCCAGCCCGTGGAGCACCGCCGTCGCCGCGCCGGGCCCGGCGCGTTCGGCGCTCAACACCTCCCGCAGCGCGGCCAGTTCCCGCTGCCGGCCGGTGAAGCGGCCGTTCGGCCGGAGCAGGTGGACGACGTCGACGGCCGGGGTGTCGGCCGCGGAGCGCAGCGCCTCGGCGGGCAGCACGATCGTGGTGACCTGGGTGACCATCAGGCCGTCGTTGGAGCTGTTGAAGCTGGCGATCTGTCCGGCGCCGCTGAAGTGGTGGGTGGGCGACGTCACCGGGGGCCGTCCCGGTGGACGACGGTCCTGCTGCTCATCGTCCCGCTGTTGCTGCCGGTGTTGACGACGGCCCCCTGGCCGCTCACCACGATGCTGACCGGCGCCGGCTGCGCCCGCGCCAGCAGCGCGGCCAGCTCCGCCAGCAGCTCCGGGTCCTGGTGGAGCGTGCGCCGCACGGCCTGCCGCAGCGCGCCCTGGGCGTCCGCGCCCGCGCCCTCCTCCGCCGCCTCCAGGACGTTGGTCTCCAGGTCCTCGCGCTGCCGTTCGTCGCGCCGGTTCCAGACGCGCTGGAGGATGCGCGTGCCCAGGCCCACGGTGGCCGTCGCGGCCGCGTCCTGCGCCTGCGTCAGCACCGAGTCGCCGTACGCGGCGATCGCGGCGCCGATCGGTGGACCGGCCAGTTCCATGAACGCGTCGAGCTCCATGGGCTCCCCCTCGAAAATCCCGGACCGAACGCGGCCGGCCGGAGCGGGCCGGCCGCAGTGGATCGGCCACAGCGTAGGGAACCCGGGGGAGCGGCGGGTCCGGGACGGGCGAAACGATCGGTCTCGATCCGGTTGCGATCGGCTGACAGTGCCGCATGGCAGAGTCTGCCCCATGAACATCACTACCACGCTGCACAGTTGGGACGAGTCCGTCGCCCTGTTCGAGCGCCGCGGCCTGCCCGTCTCCACGTACGAGAACCTCTACGAGGAGTCGTACGACGTCCACGCCGGCGCCCTGGCGATAGACGGGCACCTCGACCTCGACGCCGCAGAGCTGGAGGGCACCGGCCTGGTCGTCGACGGTGACCTCGACGTCAGCGGCGCCGTCCTCACCATCGACGACGGCTGCTCCGCGCTGATAGTGCTGGGCGACCTCCGGGCGGCCGCCGTGTACCTGGAGGGCGACGCCAAGCTGCTGGTCCGCGGCAGCGTCCACGTGGAGGCCTTCGTCGGCAACATGACGGACAAGCTGGTCATGGTCCACGGGGACCTGCACGCCAGGGTCACGGTGCTGTCCGCCGGATTCGAGCCCGACCTGGTCGAAGGGACCCTGCACGGCCCCGTCCTGGCGCCCGCGTACCTCGCCGCCGCCTACTCGGCGCCCACCGGCGCCGAGGCGCCCGCCGCCGCGGCGGCGGTGCTGGTGCCCGAGGTCCTGAGCGCCGGCGCCGACGACGACCCCGACGGCCAGGGCGTCTTCGACACCCCCGGCGTCCACGGCGGACGGCTGCTGGGCCGCATCGAGGCGGGCCTGCCGGTCACCCTGGCCGCCGGACGTGGATAGCGGCCGTCTCGCGGATTGCCGGGTGCGCGACGCGGAACGGAACAACCCCGGCGACCACCCCGCCCCGTGGCGCAGACTGGGGCGAGTACTTTTCACATCGGAGGATGGATTTTCATGGTTGACCGGCCCTTGACGCTGATGGCGGTGCACGCCCACCCCGACGACGAGGCCACCGGGACCGGGGGTGTCCTCGCCCGGTACGCGGCGGAGGGCGTCCGCACGGTCCTCGTGACGTGCACGGACGGCCGGTGCGGTGACGGACCGGGAGGGGTCAAGCCGGGCGAGCCCGGACACGACCCGGAGGCCGTCGCCGCGATGCGCCGGCAGGAACTGGAGGCCAGCTGCGAGGTGTTGAAGGTCAGCCACCTGGAGCTGCTGGAGTACGCCGACTCCGGGATGATGGGCTGGGCGAGCAACGACGAGCCCGGGTCGTTCTGGCGCACGCCGGTGGAGGAGGGCGCCGCCCGCCTCGCCGAACTGATCCGGCACTACCGGCCCGACGTGGTCGTCACCTACGACGAGAACGGGTTCTACGGCCACCCCGACCACATCCAGGCCAACCGCATCACCATGGCGGCGCTGGAGCTGACCGATCCGACGCCGAAGGTCTACTGGACGACGGCGCCGCGCTCGGCCATGCAGCGGTTCGGCGAGGTCATGCGCGAGTTCGGCGCGGACTGGGAGGAGCCGGAGGCGGCGCGGGAGCCCGGGGCGGCGGAGCCGGAGGCGTCCGAGCTGCCGGACATGTCGGAGATCGGCCTGCCGGACGAGGAGATCACCACCTGGGTGGACACCACCGCGTTCGGCGGCCGCAAGTTCGACGCCCTGGCCGCGCACGCCAGCCAGGGCGAGAACATCTTCTTCCTGAAGATGGGCAAGGAGCGGTTCACCGAGCTGATGGGCGTGGAGACCTTCGTGCGGGTCAAGGACACCACCGGCGCGGCCCTTCCCGAGGACGACCTCTTCGCCGGCCTGCGCTGATCCCCGTCCCGTCCCCGTTCCCGTGTCCGTACGGACCCGGCCGTCGCCGGCCGGGTCCGTGCCGGGTCCGTGCCGGGCGCTACCGGCCGCCGTCCCGCAGGGCCTGCTCCACGGTCCGCAGGGCGGTGGCCGACTGCTCCCAGCCGTGCCACCAGAACAGCCCGCCGTCGTGGCTCGCCCCGGCGGCGAGCGCCGTCAGGTGGGCCCAGGGGCCGGCCGGGATGCCGAACCGCGGCCGGGCGGCCAGCCGTCGGGCGGCGTCGCCGTCGACCGGGACCATGCCGAGCAGCGGGAACGGTTCGCCGTCCGCCGTCCGGCCGGTGCCGTGCAGCATCGGGTGCAGGGTGATCGGGTCGAGCAGCAGGGTGAGGTCGGCGGAGGGCAGGAGCTCCGGTCCGTCCCGCCAGCCGAGCCGCCGTCCGCTCGGCCCGGCCCCGGGGACGGGCCGGCCGTCGAGCACGACGCCGTCCGCGGCGACCTCCAGGAGGGCGCCGCCCGGGCGGTCGGGCAGCCGCAGCCGGTAGTCCCCGAACAGGCCCGGGGCGGGCTCCGCCACCGCCGCGGAGAAGGGGACGGTGACGCCGTCCACCTCGAAACCCGCCGGTCCGATCACCACCGCGGCGGTCACGGGCTCGCCGTCGACGGTGACGCGCAGACGCGGGGCCGAGCCGGGGGCGCCGGGTACGACGTCCACGCCCACGCCCTCGCCGCGGTACCCGCCGACGAGGTCGGCGAGCGGCGGCACCTGCGGCAGCGGGTACTCGGTCAGGCGCACCGCCGCGCCCGCGACGGTTCCGGACAGCCGGCGCCGGCCGTCGCGGCCGAACTCCGTCCGCAGCTCGCCGCCGACGCCGCCGTCCGCCGCGCGCCAGCGCAGCACGCCGTGGGCGTAACTCGGGTCGGTCACCCGGAGGCCGTCGACGTGGACCCGGTGCCGGGGCGGGTCGGTCGCGCGGCCCAGGACGTAGACCGAGAGGCCGTCGTCCGCGGTGCCGTACAGGCCCGTCCACGGGTACAGGGCCCCGGCGAGGACGGAGTCCAGGTCCCGCCGGATCGACGGCCAGCCCGCCGAACCGTCCCGCGCCAGCCGGCGGGCCTCCGACTTGCGGGTGAGCACGGTGCGCAGGCGGTGTGCCGCCTCCGGCCCGGGCCGCCGGGGGACGCCCCGGGCGGCGGCCTGCAGGGCCAGGTCCTCGCGCCGGGCCAGCAGGGCGCGTTCGTCGGCTCCGAGGTCCGGCGGGGCCCAGTCCGCGACGGCGGCCGCGGGATCCCGGACGTAGCGCTCGCGCAGGGCGCCGTCCTCGCCGAGGGCCAGGGCGAAGCGGGCGCCCGGGGTGTCCTCCTGCCAGTGGTAGCCGGCCGGGACGCGGAAGTCGGCGAAGCCGCGGAGGGCGGCGAGTTCGCGCGGGCCGTACGCGTCGACGACCCGCAGCGGGCCGTCGGGCGGGCGGACGGTCCGGCCGGGTTCGAGCAGGCCGAGGCGTTCGAGCACCCGCGGGTCGGCCGGGGCGGCGACGGCGGGCGGCAGGTACCAGGTGGAGGCGCTGGTGACGGTGCGCTGCACGGCCGGGTCGCGCAGGGCGGCGACGGTGTACCGGGCGGTGACGGGGTCGAGGCCCCGGTAGCGGGCGCCGATGTAGTTGACCACGGTGTGGTCCGGCCCGTAGACCTCCTCCAGCCGGTCCAGCAGGACGGGCAGGTGGCGGTTGGTGAACCCGGCGCGCCGGTAGTCGAGTTCGCCGACGATGCCGACCTGCCAGAGCACCAGGTGCAGGCCGGGGTCGAGGCGCCGGTCGCGGATCAGCAGGTCGGAGGCCTCGAAGGTCTGCATGCCGGGGGTGCTCGGGTCCACGCCGAGGTCGGCGCAGAGCACGTCCAGGGCGCTGATGCCCGGGCGCATCACGGCGGTGTGGCCCTCGCGGCGGGCGATCCGCACGGCGCGGTGGCTGGACAGCACGAAGATGCCCGGGTGGCCGTAGAAGACCGCCGCCACCCGGCGCCCGGCCCGCACGAAGTGCAGGACCGCCTCCGACATCTGGACGTACGTCAGGTAGCGGTCCTTCGCGTCGTCGTAGAGGACGCCGAGGTCGTAGGCGTCCGGGCGCCAGGCGTTGATGCGCACGATCGTCGCGGGGTCGGCCACGCAGTGGAAGACGTGGTCGGCCTCGCGGAGCAGCCGCTCGTCGGCGCGGGTGAAGCCGGCGGCCTCGATGCCGGATCCGAGGACGGTCAACTCGCCCTTGTGCTCGGACGGTTCACCGCCCGGTGGGCCGGCCGCGGCGATCGCGCGGGACAGTTCGGCCCACCGGGCCTGGTGCTCGCGGCGGGAGGGGAAGCGGTCGAAGGGGCGCGTGTAGCGGTGCGCGGAGCGGAGGTCGGGGTCCATGCGGCGGCGCGGGCCTTCAGTGGTCGTCAGTGGTCGGCGAGGCCGGGGAGGTCGACCACGACCGCCTGGGTGACCTGCGGGGGCAGCGCGTCCACCAGGAGCGGCGGGTCGAGCTGGACCGGCGGGTCGAACTCGAAGACGGCCTGGGTGCTCTGCGGCGGGGTCATCAGCACCGGCGCTCCGGACAGGAGGGCTCCCGGATCCGGGGCCCCCGCGGCGTCGTCGCCGTCCAGGAGCAGATCGATGTCCACGTCGATGTCCATGACGCCGATGTCCAGGACGTCGACGGGCGGGGCGCTGGCGGTCAGGGTGGTCATGGCGGTCACTCGTCCCCTCGGGGCCGCGGGCGGAGGCGGGTTCATGCTACTGAACGGACGTTCGGCCGGACAGGGGTCGGGCAACCGGGCAGCTGCGGAGCGGCGGAGTGCCGGCCGGGCGGCGGATGGGCCGCGCGGTCGGCACGGTACGGACGAGGTGTCCGTGGGTGGATGCCGTCAGAGCAGCACGCTGGCGGCGATCGGGGCGATGGTCTTGACGATGTCCCAGAAGCTGTCGGCCTCGACGCCGGGGGTGTTGCCCAGGGCGCTGCCGGTGCGGCCGGTGCGGTCGATCGGAGGGGCCATTCTGGGGAGCTGCGGGGTGGGGGACCACACCCGGTGTTCCTCGCGGACGTCTTCCATGGTCATGGTCGCGCTTCCCTTCGTGTGTACGGGGACGGCTGGCAGGGTTCAGTAGAGGCCTCCGATGGCGGGGGGTGGGGGCGGCAGGCAGCCGGGGGTGGGGGCGCCGCCGCAGGCCCAGGGGGCCGGGTCCGCGAAGCTGGGGCCGTAGATCCCTCCGGGGCCGTCCATGATCAGTGTGGTCGCGTGCTCGGTGGGATCGGCGCCCTCCTTCAAGGCGGGGGCCACCACGCTGGTCGGCCGAGGGCCGCCGGTGAATCCGACGGGCGCCCGGACGGGCCGCGCGGCCGCGTTCCGGTCGTCGCCGACGTCGACGGTCTCCTTGTACACCTTCAGGTACGCGTCGTAGCCGACCGTGCGGTCGATCGGCGGCACCTGGGGCGGCGGCTGCTCGTACATGGTCCTGTCTCTCCTGTTCGGTGCTCCGGCGACAGGCCGCTTGAGGCGGCGTCACCGGGCGGGTGGCCGGCGACGGACCCTTCGGGGCCCGTCGCCGGCGCGGGGTGCCTCATCAGAAGATGCTGGAGGCCACGTTCGCCAGGGTGCCTGCGAGCTTGCCCCAGTCGAAGTCGGCCTCGATGCCGGGGGTGTTGCCCAGGGCGCCGCCGGTGCGGCGGGTGCGGTCCACCGGCTCCGCCAGCTTCGGGAGCTGCGGCGTGGGGGTCCACGTCCGGCGCTCCTCACGGAATTCTTCGTTGGTCATTTCTGCTCATCCCTTCTCGTCGTGCTGGTTGCACTCCGTCCTCGGCGGGGCCCGTCGGGGCGGGGCGTCAGAGGGCCGCGTAGCACATGCTCCGGGCGGGGCCGGTGAGGCCGGCGCAGGCCGACCGGGCCGGTACGACGCCCGGGTTGCCGGGCAGCGTTCCGGCCTCGTCCCGGCCGTCCCGGCGGACCGGCGGGGCGAGGACCGGCAGTCTCGGAGTGGGCTTGGGGAGCCCTGCGGGGGTTTTCATGATCCGTCTCCTCCTGACGGGTGGCGTGGGGGCGTCCGGTCGGCGTGGCCACCGACGGTGCCGGGTGCTCAGGACTCCAGGAACTGGTGGGCCGGCGCCAGGGTGACGGGGAACTCGTCGCTGACGTCGATCGTGAACAGCATGGAGACCCGCGCGTGCCGGTCGTCCTCGGGGTCGAAGAAGGTCACCTTCACGTCCTGGCAGTCCGATCCCATGCGGCAGTACGGGCTCTTCGCGACGGAGATGGTGTCGATGCAGTACAGGGAGATCGGCTTGCCGGACTCCGTCACGGTGCTGGGGACGCTCTGGCCCAGCAGCATGGCCTTGCTGATCGGGCCGGCGATCGAGAACGCGTTCGTCCCGGCGGAGTTCAGTGCCCGGTCGGCGGAGGTCTGTCCGAGGTTGCGGAACTGGTAGTAGACCTTGTCGAGGAACGCGTCCATGGTCTTGCGGACGTAGGTCTCGTCGACCGTCAGCGAGTCGTGGTGCGCCTGGTGCATGACGGCCTTCACCACGGCGTCCACCAGCTGCTTCTGGTACCAGATGTAGACGCCGCGGCTCTTGACCTCGACGACCGGCACGACCTGTCCGGAGAACAGCCGTACGGTCCGGTCGGTCAGTCGGCCGGGTATCGAGATCCGGGAGATGTAGCCGTCCTCGTCCTGGGTGTACTTGTGCTGGCCGAGGTAGGCGTCCCGGAAGGACCGGTAGATCGTGGACACCGGGGCGGCGGGTGCGGCGAGTGCCAGCAGGGCGTCCGCGAGCTTTCTGCGGTCGTTGACGATCGCCTCCACCTCCGCCCTCGAGCCGAGCTGCACCAGGGGGTTGCTGGTCCAGTCCATGCCGGCCGCGGGTTCGGCCTCCATCGCGTAGACGGGTGTGCTCTCCAGGTTCAGCGTCCAGGTGACCTTGTCGGAGGCCCACGGGTTGGCGGTCAGGTACCTGTGCAGCTGGTCGGCGTCGTAGGGATTGGCGGGCAGTTCCTTCATCACATCGGGTTTGCCTTCGACCGGCACCTCGACGGGGTCCATCAGCTGGCGGAAGCTGTCCCGGCGGGCCTCGGTCAGGAAGTCCACCCCGACCTGGCCGATCGCGAACACCAGCGGGCGGTTGTTGGTGGAGGCGCAGGAGGGCCGGACGCCGCCGCCCGAGGGCACGGATCCCGACGGTACGGCCCCTGGCAGCCCGGCCCCCGAGGGCCCGCCGCCCTGGCACGCGCAGGGGGCCGCCGGGGCCTGGCCGGACACCGTCGCGCCGGTGGACGGCGGGGGCGCGGCCACGGCGGGCGCGGTCAGTGGCATGGGCGGCGGGACGGCGGTGGCGCCCGCGGGCTGGGCGCCGGCGGCGGTGGCGCCCGCCACCCCGGCGACGGCTCCGGCCGGGGGGAGGGCTTCGTACGGTGCGCTCTGCGCGGCGGGTGCGGCCTGGAAGGCCTGGACGGCCTCCGGGCCCGGTACGGCCTGCGCGGCCGGTGCGACCTGGGGGGCTTGAACGGCCTCGGCGGTGGCGACGGGAACGCTCTGGGTGTCCATGGTGCTGGCTCCCTCGTGCGAGTCGTAAGGGGAGGCCCCGAGCAGCGAGGGTGCGCCGGCCGCGGCGGCCCCGACCTCGGGGGAGGGGATGGTGCGGCGGGCGGCGTCCGCCGTGGTCCCGGTACTGGCCGGCCGGTCCGTCAGGTCTCCTCGGGCGGTGAGCCCGTAGGCCCGGGCCGCGTCCAGGTGGCCGACCAGCCGGCGCCGGCACTCCGGTGCGTCGGCGGGTGCGCAGGGCACGGACCGCGCGCCCCGCAGCAGGGCCCGGCGGGCCGCCCGCGGGTCGGGCGGGCGCCCCGCGCGCACCTGCGCGGCGACCAGCAGGGCGGCGACCCCGGCCACCAGCGGTGTGGCGAAGCTGCTGCCGGTCAGGGCGGCGCCGCCCCCGCCCGGGGCGGCGCCCTCGATGTCGCTCCCGGGGGCGAGCACGCCGTGGGCGGCGTACGCGGAGCCCCAGTTGCTGATGTCCAGCGGCTCGCCGTCGGGTCCGGCCGCGCCGACGGCGAGCACCGTCGGGACGGAGGCCGGCACCTGGGCGCAGTCGCAGCCGTCGTTGCCGACGGCCGCGACCACCAGGACCCCGTTCTCGTCGCACAGCCGCAGCGCCCGTTCCAGCACGGGGTCCGGCTGGGCGTCCGTGCCGGCTTCGCCGCCGCTGATGTTGATGATGTGCGCCCCCTCCTGCACGGCGCGTTCGACGGCCCGGGCCAGGTCGAGCTGCGGCACCCGGCCTTCGCCCGCGTCCGTGAAGACCGGCAGGACCAGTCCGCGGCAGCGCGGGGCGATCCCGGCGTACGGACCGTCGGGCCGGCCGAAGAGCAGGCTCGCGACGTGGGTGCCGTGCAGCGACATCGGGCCGTTGCCGGCCGGTTCGGCGACGAGCGTGTCCAGCCGGGTGAGGTCCGCGCCCTGGAAGCAGGGGTGCGACAGGTCGACGGGACCGTCCAGGACGGCGATGCACACGGCCGGGTCGCCGAGGAGTTCGTCCTCGGGGGCGCGGACGTCGTCCAGCACCGATCTGGCTTTCATGGGGAATCGCCTTCCGGTGTCGGGCGGGGCTTCGGGTGCGCTCCGCCGGGCAGCAGGTGGTGCCAGTCAACGGGCCGGCCGTCGCGGGAGTGTGCCGGGGAGCGTCACGGCCGGCGCGCGGGTGCCGTCGCCGGCGCGTCGCGTCCTCGTGACGGATCCGCCGCGGCCGTTCGCCGCGTCACGGACCGGTGGATGCACGCGCCGTGACCGCCGGCGGTCCCGCGGACCGGTCCGGATGTCCACGACGGACCGGCGACTCCTCCAACACCCGTTCGGGGGCGGCCCATTAGGGTGTCGGCCGGTCGACTGCGGGGCGTTGCCGTCACGGTCGGCGACGACGGCCGTGACGCCCGGGCGGCGTCACCGTGACGCCGTCACAACGTCCGTGCTACGCACGCGCGACGGTGCTCCGGGGCCGGACGGACACGGCCGTGACGGGCCCCGGCCGCAACCGGGGCACGTCCGAACGGGTGCGGGCGACGGACTGCCGGGCCAGAGTGGGGGTGTGTTGTGGGACGGTCCGGGCATCGAGCTGCTGCGGGGCTTCGAGGCCACCGACGCGGGACGCTGTGTGTCCCTTCCGGTGAGTGCTCAGCACCTGCTGGCGTTCCTCGCCCTGCACGACGGCGGCGTCCAGCGCGGGGCGGTCGCCGAACGGCTCTGGCCGGACTGCACCCAGCACCGCTCGGCCGCGAACCTGCGCACCGCCCTCTACCACGTGCGGCGCGGCCGGGCCATACCGGTCGAGAGCCCGGGGCAGTGGCTGCGCCTCGCCCCGGCGGTCCGGGTGGACCTGCGGTCGGCGCGCTGCTCCGCACGGCAGGTCGTGTCCGGGCTCGACCGGTTGCCGGTCAGCTGCGACGACATCGTGGACGACCTCGCCGCCGAGCTGCTGCCGGGCTGGGAGGAGGAGTGGCTGACGCTGGAGCGGGAGCGGTGGGACCAGCTGCGGTTGTACGCCCTGGAGGGTCTGGCGCACCAACTGTGCGACGCGGAGCGCTATCTGTCGGCGCTGCAGACCGCGCTGGCGGCGATCGCCATCGACCCGGTCCGTGAGACGGCCCACCGGATCGTGGTCGAGGTGCACCTCGCCGAGGGCAACCTCGCCAGCGCGCTGCGCTCGTACCAGCACTACCGTTCGTTCCTGCAGCGCGAGCTGAACGTCGCCCCCTCGCCGAAGATGACCGGACTGGTGCGGAACCTCCAGCGGATGTGACGGCCCGCCGGCGGCGCCCGACTCCACGCCGGCGGAGCGGCCCGGGCGCGGAACGCCGCGCCCGGGCCGGGCCGCTACCGCAGCCCGCGCAGCACGGAGAGCAGCCGGTCGATCTCCTCCGGGCCGTTGTACACGTGCAGGCTCACCCGCACCGAGCTCTCGCGCTCCCCGGCCCTTGCCTGGCAGTGCCCGTCGGCGCGCACCATCAGGCCGTGGCTGTCGAGGACGAAGCCCAGGTCGTTGGAGCCGATCCCGCGGTGCCGGAAGGTGACGATGCCCTCGCGCTGCTGGACCGCGGAACCGGCGGCCAGGCTCGACCGGCAGCCGAGGACCTCGTACGGGTCCAGGGTGCGCAGCCCGTCGGTGAGCCGGGCGGCCAGGGCGGTGTTCCACCGCCGGACGCGGTCCGGCCCGGCGGCGTCGAGCCAGTCCAGGGCGGCCTCCAGGGCGGCGATCCCGCAGGTGTTGGGCGTGCCGTTCCAGCCGCCGGGGGTGAAGACCGGGCCCCGGGTGTTGCGGGCCCACACCGCGCCGGTGCCGGGCAGGGCCATGGCCTTGTGTCCGGAGAAGACCACGAAGTCGACGTCCAGCGTGCCGACGTCCACCGGCAGGTGGCCGACGCTCTGCGCGGCGTCCAGGCAGATCGGCACGTCCGGGCCGACCGCGGCCCGGATGCGGTGGACGTTCATGTCGCCGCCGTACACGTGGTGCACATGGGTGGCGGCGACGAACGCCGTGCGGTCGGTGACGAGTCCGGCCAGCGCGCGGTGGTCGTAGTCGTGCGAGGCCGGGTCGTACGGCAGCTCGCGCACCGTGATGCGCACGCCCTGGCCGGCCAGCAGCCGCTGGGCCTCCAGCCACGGCAGCGCGTTCGCCTGGTGGTCGGCGAACGGCACGATGATCTCGTCGCCGTCCCGCAGGTGGTGGGGGAGCCAGTCCCGGGCCACCGTGCGCAGCCCCTCGGTCGTGCCGCTGACGAAGTGGACGCCGGAGTGCTGCTGCGGTGCCGGGTCGCCGAGGAAGCGGGCGACCCGGGTGCGGGTGCGGTCGACCAGCGCGGTGGTGGCGTTGGCCCAGGTGTAGGTGCCGCGGCCGGCGTTGGCGTTGGCGGTGGTCAGGTAGCGCTGGACGGCGTCGAGCACCGCCCGGGGCTTCTGCGAGGTGGCCGCGCTGTCCAGGTAGGCCCGGTCCGGGTTGCCGGTGATGATGGGGAACTGCGCCCGCAGGTCGCGGTGCCAGTCGTGGAGCTCGGTGAGGGTGGTCATGGCCGGCTCCGCTCAGTCCCGGACCAGTGGGGCGCCCGCGTCGCGCCAGGCGATGATGCCGCCGGTGAGGCTGCGCGCGTCCCGGTGTCCCATCCGGGCGAGCAGCGCGGCGTACCGGGCGGACTTCTCGCCGACCGGGCAGGCCAGCAGCACCGGCTGGTTGGTTCCGAACGGCAGTCCGCCGTGCAGGAGTTCGTCGAACAGCTCGTCGGCGATGTTGATCGAGCCCTCGATGTGCAGGGCCGCGTAGGCGAACGGACCGCGCAGGTCGACCACGAGCGGCCGGTCCTCGGCGATCCACTTCCGGGCGGCGTCGACCTCGACGGTCCGGGCGGCGGCCAGCTCGGCCGGGGTCACGGCCTCCACCGAGTTCGGCCGGGCGGGCTGGTTGAACAGCTCGGGCCGGCGGCGGCGGACGTAGCTGAGGTAGCTCTCCACCCGGTCGCAGACGATGAAGACGGCGGTGTGCCGTTCGCCGCCTCCCCGTCGCGTCAACTCGGCGTCCACGGTGCGCAGGTGGCGCAGGGCGCCGAAGAGGGCGCCGCCGCCGGTCGGGCCGGCCGGCAGGCCGCAGCGGCGCAGCAGGGTGAGCATGCCCTCGATGGCCTGGTCGGAGGTGACCGACGCGATGGCGTCGTAGGTGGCGGGGTCGAACAGCCCGACCTCGTGCACCTCGTCGATGGTGCGGATGCCGGGGATGAAGTCGGACTTGTGGGCGACCAGTCCGAGCACCTCGACGGCCGGGTTGTGGGCGCGCAGCACGGCCGCGACGCCGGTGGACGAACCGGCGGTGCCGACGCAGGCGATGAAGTGGTCGGGGGCGCGGCCGTCGAGGTCCCGGACGATCTCCGGCCCGGTGCCGGTGAGGTGGGCGTCGAGGTTGAGCGGGCTGTAGTACTGGTCGGTGTGCAGGTAGCCGGAGTCCGTCTCGGAGAGCATCCGGTGGATGCGGGTGAGCGGGTCGTCGTTGTCGGTCGGGTCGAGGCACTCGGTGCGGCCGGGCAGTTCCTCGATCTCCGCGCCCAGCAGCAGGAGCAGGTCCTTGACCTCGGGGACCTTCATCCGGTTGGTGACGCTCCTGAAGGGCAGTCCGTGCAGGCCGGCGATCAGCGCGAGTGCCTTGGCGGTGTTGCCGCTGGACAGTTCCACGACGGTGTCGCCGCGTTCGACGGCGCCGGGCAGGGCCTCGCGGGTCATGTTCCAGGCGGCGCGGTCCTTGACGGATCCGAACGGGTTGAGCATCTCCAGCTTGGCGTACAGGTCGATGTGCCGCAGGCCGGTGACCGCCGGGTCGATCCGGACCAGCGGGGTGTTGCCGATCGCGTCGGTGATGCTGTCGTACCTCATGGCTGTCCGTCCCCCCGGTGTCCTGCGGCGGCCGTCACGTCGACGGGCCAGTACTGCTCGTCCAGGCGCCAGCGCCAGGCGCCGTCCTGCCGGTACGCGGCGACCTTGCGCGCCACGGGCTGGCGCAGCGCGCGGCCGGCGCTGAAGTCCATGAGGTAGCCCGCGGTGTTGGCGAAGGCGAGCAGGTCGCCGGGGGCGGGGAGGCGGGGCAGGAAGACCGTCCGGCGGGTGATCAGGTCGGTCTCCAGGCAGAGGTTGCCGATCAGGTAGACCCCGACCGGGTCCCCCGGCGGGCCGTCCGGTGAGCCGTCCGAGGGGCCGTCAGACGCGCCGGGCGTGGCCGGCGCGCCGGGCCGGGGGATCAGCAGAGGGTCCATCAGCACCCCGTGCTCCTCCAGGCCGACGTCCCGCGCGTTCATCTCCAGCCGCACCAGGTGTTCGCCGGCCGCCGTGTGCCGGACCTCCAGGACGCGGGCGAGGGTGGCCCCGCACTGGTCGGCCAGCGCCCGGCCGGGCTCCACCGCCAGGTCGTACAGGTTCTCCAGCAGCAGGGTGCCGAGCGGCCGTCCGAGCGTGGGCGCCGGGTAGGAGAGCAGTTCGTCCAGGTAGGCCTCGGCGGCGACCGGGCGGTGCGCCGGGTACAGGCCGAGGGTGCCGCGCAGTCTGCCGGACTCGTTGCGCAGCCCGTAGCCGTGGCCCTGCCAGGTCAGCGCGGGCCGCTTGCCCAGGACGGCACGGGTCAGTTCGGTGGTGTACCGCTCCCACTGGCCGGCGTCGGCGAGGTAGTCGACCCCGAACCCGCCGCCGATGTCGACGGTGCGGGGCCGCAGCCCCCGGCGCCGGCACTCGTTCAGCACCGTGATGCAGGTTTCCAGGGCGACGGCCTTCTCCGGTACGCCGGTGGTGTCCAGGTGGTAGGCGACGCCGGTCGTCTCCACGGCGTCCCGGTGGCGTTCGAGCGCGTCGATCAGCTCCGTCAGCTCGCCGATGTCGGTGCCGAACCGGCTCGGCCGGGTGAGGACGGTGGTCCCCGGGGCCCGGAAGCCCGACAGCCGGGGCATGACGCGCACCGGGGGCAGGGCCTGTTTGCGCACCAGGTCGGCCAGGTCGTCGAGTTCGGCGCGGGAGTCGAGGTGGACGGTGACGCCGGTGCGGGCCGCCAGCCAGAGGTACTCGCGGTTCTTCGGCCCGGTCGCCATGATCCGCTCGGGCGGGCAGCCGGCTCCGAGCACGTGCTGGAGCTCGGCGAGCGAGGCGACGTCCAGTCCGGCCTCGGTGGCGGCGAGCCGGCGGACCAGGGCGCTGGAGCGGTTCGCCTTGTGGGCGAAGTGGATCCGGCCGGTGAGGTGGTGCTTGCGGTAGACCGCCTGGAAGCGTGCCAGGTTCTCGGCGATCTGCTCGGGCAGGAGCAGGTTGAGGGGCGATCCCAGGGCATCGGTGAGGGTGTGGAGGAGGTCGCGTTCCTCCAGGAGGGATCGGAGCGGGGGCTCCAGCCGTGGTTCGAGATACAGCGGTAAGGGCCGCATGCGAAACCAGCTCTCCGTGAGAAGTCGGCGGAGGGGGCCGCAGCCGCCGACAGGCTGCCCCGTGTCGGCCCGCGTCCCCCGGCGGTCCGCGCGTCGGCGTGGCGCGCGCGGTCGGACGCCGCGTGCGGCTCCCACCGCGGCGGGCGTCGGCGACCGAGGGAAACGCTAACCGTTTCCCTGGGTGATCAACAGGGCGCGTGTGCCACGCGCTCGCAAAGACTGTGCCGGTACGGAAACCGGTGCTCCGGATCGCCTCCCGGAGGGGTCGCTCCGGATCGCTTTCCGGGCCGGGGTCAGCGCAGGGCGACGAGGACGGAGCTGGTGCCGTACTGCCACACCGGTCCGGCCTGCCGGAAGCCGGCCTCCCGCAGCAGTTCGCCGTGCCGGGCGGCCGACAGGCCGTTGCCGGCGCCGTCGGTCGGGGGCAGCTGCCGCTCGCGGGCCGTCAGCAGGTCGGCGAACTCGGGGACCCGCCCGGCCGCGGCCCACCACTGGGACCAGTCCTCGGCGGCGTCGGCGCCCCGGCGCTGGGCGCGGCGCCGGCCGATCGCGAGGGCGAGCTCGGCGAGCGGCCGGTCCTCGGGGATCAGGTGGTCGCCGTTGACCAGGACGCCGCCGGGCCGCAGCACGCCCGCGAGGTCGCGGTAGATCCCGAGCAGCGCGTCCGGCGGTGGGTAGTGCAGCGCGGTGGTGGACACCACGGCGTCCAGCGGGCGGTCGAGCCCGAGGTCCCCGATCCAGCCCGGGCGGCCGATCAGGGTCTCGATCCAGCGGGCGACCTCGGGGTGCCGGGCGCGGCCGAGGGCGAGCAGCAGCGGGTCGATGTCGACGGCGAGGATCTCGGCGTGCGGCAGGCGGGCGGCGACGCGCGCCGACAGCGAGCCGGGGCCGCTGCCGAGATCGGCGACGAGCGGCCGCCCGCGGTGTCCGACGGTCTGTTCCAGTACGTCGGCGATGACGGTGAAGCGCTCCTCGCGCTCCACGGCGTACCGCTCCTGCTGGCGCTCCCAGCGGTCCACCCAGGTCCCGGCCAGCGCGGCGTCCACTCGCATCCCGACTCCCGCCGTGTCCGTGCGCATTCGAGGCTTCGCCTTCTGCCAGTGTTTGTCATGTTCATATGGCCCCGCAACCGGTCCGGCACGGGGGATCCGGCGAAACGATATCCGTTTTCATGTGCGGGTTTCCAGTCGGTGCGCCCGCGCCGCCGACCCGGGACCCGCCCGTCGTCGGCCGCGGCCCGCCCACCCGCCCGGACCAGCCGCACTGCGCGCCCGGTGCGGTCGGTACCAGGCTGGACACCGAGCCCGGTGACGGCGGACCACCGACCGGTGCGATCCCCCGCCGCCGTCGAGTCGAGGAGGAGCCATGGCCGACCGGCCTGAGGACAAGGGCCGCATCGTGGTCGGGGTGGACGGCTCGGAGCCGTCCCGGCGGGCGCTGCGCTGGGCCGTGCGCCAGGCGGAGCTCACCGGCGGTGCGGTGGTGGCGGTGATCGCCTGGGAGTACCCGACGTACCACGGCGCCCGCGGCTGGTTCCCCCCGGGGATCACCGACGAGGCGGCGCTGGAGGGCCGGGCGCGGCAGGAGGCCGACCGGGCCGTCCGGCAGGCCGTGGGGGAGCGGCCGCCGGTCGAGGTGCGCACCGAGGCGCGCCACGGCACCCCGGCGGGGGCGCTGGTCGAGGCGGCCCGGGGGGCGGACCTGCTGGTGGTGGGCAGCCGCGGCCTCGGCGGCTTCACCGGGATGCTGCTGGGCTCGGTGGCGCAGCACTGCACCCGGCACGCCACCGTCCCGGTCGTGGTGGTCCGCGCCGAGGAGGAGTGACCGGCCGGGCGCCCTGGGGCGGACCCGGCGCCGCGGTCAGCCGAAGAGCACGGTGGACGCCGACGGGACGGCCAGCGAGCCCGCCCGGCGGGGGACGCCCGTCGCGCCGTCCACCTCGAACCAGGTGACGTCGCCGGAGTGCTCGTTCGCCGCGTACAGGCGGGTGCCCGTGGGGCCCAGCACCAGGTCCCGCGGCCAGCGGCCGCCGCAGGGCACCGAGGTGACCACCCGGGCCCGCTCGCCCGTCCCGTCGAGGGCGAGCACCACGATGGTGTCGGTGCCGCGCTCCGCCGCCCACAGGAACCGGCCGTCGGGGGAGACCACCGGGGCCGACGGGGAGACCGGGCCTTCGAAGCCCTCGGGGAACAGCGGGACCTCCGCGACCGGTTCGAGGGCCCCGGCCGCCGCGTCCCAGCGGCAGACCGTCACCACGGGGCGCAGCTCGCCGAGCACGTACGCGTGGCGGCCGGAGGGGTGGAAGGCCAGGTGCCGAGGACCGGTGCCGGGCGGCAGCGCGGTCTCCGAGTGCGGGGCCGGCCCTCCCGTCGCCGGGTCCAGGGCGCAGATCCGCACCGAATCGGTGCCGAGGTCGACCGCGAGCACCCAGCGCCCCGACGGGTCGGGGAGCACCTGGTGGGCGTGCGGGGCCCGTTGGCGGTCCGGGTGCGGCCCGCTGCCCCGGTGGCGCAGCACGGTGCTCGGGGGCCGCGGGGTGCCGTCGGCGGCGAGCGGCAGCACGCTGACGCTGCCGGAGCCGTAGTTGGCGGTCAGCAGCCGGCCCCGGGCGAGGCTCAGGTGGGTGGGGTGGTCCCCGTCCACCGGGACCGGGGCGCCGAGCGGGCGGGGAACCGGACCGGCGATGTCGTAGGCGGTGACGGCGCCCGGCGCCGTCTCGGACACGGCGTAGAGCACGGGGCCGCCCGTGGCGAGCCCGAGGGCGAGGTAGGACGGGTCCACGGCGTCGACGGCCCCGGTGGCGGTCAGCGCCCCGGTGTCCGGGTCCAGCGCGGCCAGGACGATCCCGCGCCCGCCCGTCGAGGTGAACGACCCGATGAAGGCCCGCTCCGCGCCCCTGTCCACCACAGCAACCTCCGCCGTCCGCCGTCCATCGTCCGGGCTCAGACGCTAGCAGCTGCCCCACCGTGCCCGGCAGGGCCGCGCGGGCGGCGGCGGGCCGCGGGGGCCGGGGTCTTTCACCGGAATGCACCGCAGCCGGCAGCGGCCGGATCGCGGACCGGCCCGATCCCCGGGAAGGTGGGAGCCGTCGGCCGCGCGGCCGGTCACCGGCCGCCGGCGGAGCGGGAGCCGCACCGGGACCACCTCCCCCTCGACCGACTCCCCGGCACTGCGGAAGCGAGGCGGCATGCACGACCCCGACCCACCGTTCCGGCCCGTTCACCGGCGCCAGGGCTACCTGCCGCTGGAGGACCTCGGCCTGATCGGGAACGGCGCGACCGCCGCCCTGGTCGGCCTGGACGGTGCCATCCCGTGGCTGTGCCTGCCCCGGTTCGACTCCGAACCGCTGTTCTGCGGCCTGCTGGACCACGCGCGCGGCGGGCACTTCACCCTCGCCCCGGAGGACCTCGTCGAGGCCAGGCAGCGCTACGAACCGGACACCGGCGTCCTGATCACCGAACTGCGCGGCCCCACCGGCCTGGTGCGCGTCACCGACGCGCTGACCCTGCGCTCCGGCGCCGACCTCACCGACGACGTACCGGCCGACCGGGGCGAACTCGTGCGCTCCGCCGTGGTGGTGGACGGGACCGTCCGGCTGCGCGCGGAACTGGAGCCGCGCGGCGGCGCGCAGGCCCGGGCCCTGTTCAGCGGACTGGAGGTGCGGCCCCACCGGCGCCCGGACCTGCGCCTGCACCTGCGCTCCAACCGTCCGCTGACCGGCCTGCACAGCACCCACGAGCTGCGGCAGGGCGAACGCCTGGACCTCGTGCTGTCCTGGGGCCGCTTCCACCGCCACCACCGCTTCGACGCCGACGCGACCCTGAAGGGCACCGCCGAGGCCTGGCGGCGCTGGATGGGGCACTTCTCGTACGACGGCCCCCGGGAGCCCCTGGTCCGGCGGGCCGCGATCACCCTGAAGCTCTGCGACGACTGGGCCAACGGCTCGCTGGTCGCGGCGCCCACCTCCTCGCTGCCCGCGCCGATCGGCGGGATCCGCAACTGGGACTACCGCTACAGCTGGATCCGCGACGCGGCGTTCGCCGTGTTCGCGCTGCGCCGGATCGGCTTCCGGGGCGAGGCCGACGCCTTCCTCGGCTGGGTCCTGGACGCCTTCGAGGCCAGCCGGGGGCCCCGGATCATGTACGACCTGCGGGGCGGCCCGGTGCCGGACGAGATCGAGGACGGCGAACTGGAGGGCTACCAGCGTTCCGCCCCGGTGCGCTGGGGCAACGGCGCGACCGACCAGCGCCAGCACGACGTGTACGGCGAGATCCTGGACTGCGCCGAGCAGTGGCTGCGCGCCGGCGGCGAGATCCAGCCCGCGCTCTGGGCCGGCCTGGCCAAGCTGGCCGACACCGCCGGGCAGGCCTGGCGGCAGCCGGACCAGGGCATCTGGGAGGT
Source organism: Kitasatospora sp. NPDC048715 (assembly GCF_043198905.1). Taxonomy (NCBI): domain Bacteria; kingdom Bacillati; phylum Actinomycetota; class Actinomycetes; order Kitasatosporales; family Streptomycetaceae; genus Kitasatospora; species Kitasatospora sp. NPDC048715. The sequence goes on from NZ_JBICVH010000002.1 coordinate 84,946, forward strand.
GCGCAGCGAGGGCCGGGTGTTCACCTACTCGGCGGGCCTGTGCCAGGTGGCCCTGGACCGGGCCGCGCGGATCGGCGAGCGGCTCGGCCGGCCCGCCGGGACGGACCGCTGGCGCGCCTCGGCCGAGGAGCTGCGCCGGCTCATCCTGGAGCAGTCCTGGGACGAGGACGCCGGGACCCTCAGCGCCCACCTGGACGGCGGCGGCGCGCTGGACGCGAGCCTGCTCGCGCTGCCGCTGCGCCAGGTGGTGCCGGCCGACCACCCGCGGATGGTGGCGACCGCCGCGGCCGTGGCCGAGCGCCTGTCGGCGGGCGGCGGGCTGCTCTACCGCTACCTCCACGAGGAGTCCCCGGACGGCCTGCCGGGCGACGAGGGCGCCTTCGTCCTGTGCAGCTTCTGGCTGGTCGAGAACCTGGTCGGCCAGGGCCGGATCGAGGAGGCGGAGGAGCTGTACGACTCGCTGTGCTCCCGGGCGAGCCCGCTGGGGCTGATGTCCGAGCAGATCAACCCGTCCACAGGAGAGTTCATGGGCAACTTCCCCCAGGCGTTCAGCCACATCGGGATCATCGCCGGCGGTGTGAGCCTCGGCCGGGCGAGGACGGGCGGGCGGGGATGATCGACCGGCTCGCGATCCTCGGCGCGACCGGGGACCTCAGCGCCCGCTTCCTGCTGCCGGCGCTGGCCGCGCTGCGGGCGGCGGGACACGTCGGCGACTCGCTGCGGGTGACCGGGGCGAGCAGGGAGGACTGGGACACCGAGCGGTACCGCGGCTGGGCCGCGGCAAGGCTCGACCGGCACGCCGGCGACCTCCCGGCCGGGGCCAGGGAGGCGGTGGCGGCCGCCGTCCGCTACCGGCGGGCCGACGTCACCGACCCCGCGGACGTGGCCGCGGTCGTCGCCGGCGAGGGACCGGTGGCCGTCTACCTCGCCCTCCCGCCGGCCCTCTTCCCCGCCGCGATCACCGCCCTGCACGCGGCGGGCCTGCCGGCCGGCAGCCGGATCGTGCTGGAGAAGCCGTTCGGCGAGGACCTGGCCGGCGCCCAGGAACTGAACCGGCTGCTCGCCGAGCTCCTGCCGGAGCGGGCGGTGTTCCGGGTCGACCACTTCCTGGCCATGACGACCGTCCAGAACGTCCTCGGCAGCCGGCTGGCCAACCGGGTGCTGGAGCCGATCTGGAACAGCACCCACATCTCCGAGGTGGACATCGTCTGGGACGAGACGCTGGCGCTGGAGGGCCGGGCCGGGTACTACGACCAGGTCGGGGCGCTCAAGGACATGATCCAGAACCATCTGCTGCAGCTGCTCTGCCTGGTGGCCATGGAGCCGCCGATCACGCTCGGCGAACGGGACCTGCGCAACCGCAAGGTGGACGTGCTGCGCTCCGTACGGCCGCTGACCGAGCACGACGTGGTGCACCGCACCCGCCGGGCCCGCTACCTGCCCGGCCGGATCGGGGAGCGCGACGTCCCCGCCTACGCCGAGGAGGAGGGCGTCGACCCGGAGCGCCGCACCGAGACCTTCGCCGAGGTGGAACTTGAGCTGACCAGCTGGCGGTGGGCCGGGACGAGGTTCCGGCTGCGCAGCGGCAAGGCCCTGGGCGAGGACCGCAAGGAGGTCGCGGTGCACTTCCGCCCGGTGCCCCACCTGCCGTTCGGCCGGGGCGAGGAGGCCCGGCCCAACGTGCTGCGCTTCGAACTGGAGCCGGAGGGGCTGACCCTGGACCTGACCGGCATCGGCGCCCACGCCCACGGGCTGGCCCCGTTCTCGATGACCGCGCGGATGGACCCGCAGGAGCTGCCCGCCTACGGCCGGCTGCTGCTGGACGTCCTGAACGGGGACCCGGCGCTGTCCATCCGCGGCGACGAGGCGGAGGAGGCCTGGCGGGTGCTGGAACCGGTGCTGGCCGGCTGGGAGCGGGGCCTGGTGCCGCTGGAGGAGTACCCGGCCGGCTCGCAGGGGCCGCCCCCGCAGTTCTGGGGGTAGGGGCGCCGATGGCCCGGGGCAACGAGCGCCGCGCCCCGTGCGTCGTGGTCATGGGGGTGGCCGGCACCGGCAAGTCGACGGTGGGCCGGCTGCTCGCGGAACGCCTGGGGGTGCCCTTCGCGGACGGGGACGACTTCCACCGGCCGGACTCCATCGCCCGGATGGCGGCCGGCATCCCGCTCGACGACGGGCGGCGCCGGCCCTGGCTGGAGGCCGTCGGGCGGTGGCTGCGCGAACGGGACGCGGCGGGCACCGGCGGTGTGGTGACCTGCTCCGCGCTGAAGCGGCGCTACCGGGACGTCCTGCGGGAGGCCGGCCCGGACGCCTTCTTCCTGCATCTGACGGGGAGCCGCGAGCTGCTGGCGGAGCGGATCGGCGGGCGCACCGGCCACTTCATGCCGGGGTCGCTGCTCGGTTCGCAGCTCGCCGCGCTCGAACCGCTCCAGCCGGACGAGCGGGGTGCGGTGCTGGACGTCGGCCCGGCCCCCGGGGTGCTCGTCGACGCCGCGCTGGACCTGTTGTCGGGTCCGGGCGGTTTCACTCACGGCTCACCCGATTGATTCCGTTGTATTCCGGCACTTCCGTCACAGTCGTCCGGGAAATCACTCGGATATTGCTGCGAATAGCTGTTCGAGTGGCTGGTGAGATCTGAACCTCATATTTTCGGCCAAAGAATTCGAGCCCGTTCTCGGGTGCTCCGGGCACGGCCGGGAGTCGCACCAGGGATTTTGGCGTTCCGATTACCGACGGAGTCGCTTTCCGTTCAATCGGAAGGGGTTGCGAGCGGCTGACCCGCCGTGAAGACTGTTGCGCGTTCGTCGTCCGGGCGTTCGGGACGGCAGGGATTCTGCGGCTCCCCGGCCGCGTCGGCGCGTTCCGCACGACGGGTGCGGGGACGGATCGCAAACAGGGGGGATGGACATGCCGGGTACGGCCATTGCGCAGGTGGGGGCCGGGAGAGCGGCTGGTCGCCGGGGGACGGGATTCTGTCCGACCGTTCCGGCGGGGTAGGGTATTCGGCCGTTCGCGGTTCACCGCGCGCCGGCCCGCCGTTCATCGTGCGGCGGGGAATTCGGGTCGCATTCGCACCGTCCGCCCCGGGCACGTCGATGCGCCCCCGGAACGGCTCCGCGAGGGCGGGTGCGGCGCCCGGTCGCCGGTGCCCCGGGGATTCCCGATGCCGGGCCGGCCGGTCGTGGGCGACGGGGCATCCCGCGATTCCCCTCGTTCCCGCGCGTCCTGAAGCGGGCGGCGCCGACGGCCGGAAATTCCCCGCTGTGCCGCACTCCGATCCGCAATTCCCTTGCGGGCGCCCGGCGCGCCCGCACCCGAGAACCAGTCAACGGGAGCTTCCGCCATGCCCTACGCCAGTCCGGCGCCCGTACGAGAACGGGTTCCGCAGGTCCTGCGCAGCGAGCTGCAGCACCGGCTCGACACGCTCGCGCGCGCCCACCGGGTGCCCGGTGCCCAGCTGGTGCTGGACACCGGCGCGGAGACCGTCGCCCTGCACACCGGGGTGGCCGACACCGCCACCGCGGAGCCCTTCACCGAGGACACCGCCGTTCCGGTGGGATCGCTCACCAAGCCCTACACGGCCGCCCTGGTGATGCTGCTCGCCGACGACGGCGACGTCGACCTCGACGAGCCGGCCGCCGAGTACCTTCCGGAGCTCCGGCAGCTGCCTGAAGTAACGATTCGTCACCTCCTGGGCCACACCGGCGGACTGCCCACCGGGCCGGACTCCGACGCCGCCGCCCGCACCACCGCCACCCGCTACCTGTCCGCCGTGTGCACCGCCCCGGACGCGCTGTTCCGGCCCGGGACGGACTTCTCCTACTCCAACGCCGGCTACGTCGCCGCCGGGCGCCTGGTCGAGACGGTGACCGGGATGCCCTGGCAGGAGGCGGCGCGCGCCCTGCTGCTCGAACCCTTCGGCACCGGGCCGGTGTTCGTCGACACGGCCGCGCCCGGGCGACCGGTCGCCGCCGGCCACGCGCTCAACGCCGCGACCGGCCGGCCCCGGGCGGTCCGGCAGAACCTGGCCCCGCTGGAAGCCCCGGCCGGCGCCCTGCTGGCCAGTGCCGCGGACCTCGCCGCCCTCGGCGCCGCCCTGGTCGGCCGGTCCAAGACGCTGCCCCCGGACGTCGCCGAGCTGATGCGCCGCCCGCAGCCCGCCGCCCGGCCCGGAGCGCTCGCGGACGGCTGGGGCGCCGGCGTGGCGCTCTACCGGCAGGACGGGCGGTTCTGGTGCGGCCACGACGGCAACGCCATGGGCACCTCCTGCCACCTGCGGGCCGACCCGGACAGCGGAGTGGTGGTCGCCTTCACCGGCAACGCCGGCGCCGCCACCGCGCTCTGGCGCGACCTCGCGGCCGAACTGGAGGAGTCGGCCGGGCTGCGGGTGCCCGCGGCGATCGAACCGGTGGACGCGCGCGGACCCGTGCCGCTCGCCGAACCCGGGACCCTGGCCGGATGCGCGGGCGACTACCGCAACGGCTCGGTCCGCTACCGGATCGAGGCGGCCGGCGACGCAACGGCCACCCTCTCGGTCGACGGCGACCCGCCGATCCCGCTGCGCTGCTACACCGACCTCTCCTACGACCTGCTCGCCCCCGACACCGGCCGCCCCGAGCCCGGCGGACGCTTCCACCGGGACCTGGCCACCGGCCGCGTCGACCGGGTGCAGGTCTCCGGGCGCACGGCCCGCCGGGCCGCCGCCGGCTGAGCCGGTCGGCCCCGCAGCCGTACGCCCGACCCCCGCACCGCCTGCCCACCGCACTGCCGCACCACCGTTCCGCTGTTCCACCGTGTTCCCGTTCCCCTGTACCTCCGGGCCCGAGGGCGGGCTACCGCCTGCCCCGGTGCCCTCGTCGTCGCCCCCATCGGAAGGACCTTCCGCCATGGCCGACCGGCCTGCCCGGCCCGTGCACCCGTCCGCCCCGCCGCAGGCCGGCGGCACCACCGAAGTCCCCACAGGCACCTCCCCGACGCCCCGGACCCTGGACGCGCTGTTCGCCGCCCGGGCGGCCCGCACCCCGCTCGCGCCCGCGGTGACCGACGGCCGGCGCAACTGGACCTACCGGGACCTGGCGGAGCGCGTCGAGCGGCTGGCCCGTGACCTGCGCCGGCGCGGCGCCGGCCCGGAGCGGACGGTGGCGCTGGTCCTGCCGCGCTCCATGGAGCTGGTCGCCGCCGAACTGGCCGTCGTCCGGGCGGGCGCCGCCTTCCTGCCCGTGGACCCGGCCTACCCCGCCGAGCGGCGGGCGCTGATGCTCGCCGACGCCGCCCCCGCGATCGTCCTGGACGACCCGGCCGCCGTGAGCCGGGCCCTGGAGACCGCCCTGCCCGCGGGCCCGGACGGGCCGGACGCCGCGGACGGCACGGGCGATCCGGCCCCGGCCGGCACCGACCACCCGGCGTACGTGATCTACACCTCGGGCTCCACCGGCACCCCCAAGGGCGTCGTCGTCACCCACCGGGGGATCGCCGGCTTCACCGCCGCGGCCGTCGAGAACTACGCGCTGCGGCCCGGCGACCGGGTGCTCCAGTTCTCCTCGCCCAGCTTCGACGCCTCCGTCCTGGAACTGTTCGTCTCCGTCCTCACCGGCGCCACCCTGGTGATCCCCCCGGACGGCCCCTGGCTGGGCGAGGAGCTCGCCGCCGTCCTGGACGAGCACCGCATCACCCACACCCTGATCCCGCCCGCCGCCCTGGCCACCGTCCCCGCCGGCGCGGGCCGCCACCTGCGCACCCTGATCGTCGGGGCCGAGGCCTGCTCCGCCGAACTGGTCGACCGCTGGGCGCCCGGCCGACGCATGATCAACTCCTACGGTCCGACCGAGGCCACCATCGTCGCCACCTGGACCGGCCCGCTCACCGCCGGCGCCGGTTCACCCACCATCGGCGGCGCCCTGCCGCACGCCCGGGTGTACGTGCTCGACGAGGCCATGCGGCCCCAGCCGCCCGGCACCGACGGCGAGCTGTACCTCGGCGGCGAGGGCGTCGCCCGCGGCTACCTCGGCCGACCCGGCCTGACCGCCGCGCGCTTCGTCGCCGACCCCTTCGGCGCGCCCGGCGCCCGGCTCTACCGCACCGGCGACCGGGCCCGCTGGAGGGCCGACGGGGAACTGGAGTTCCTCGGCCGGCTCGACCGGCAGGTCAAGGTCCGCGGCTTCCGGATCGAACCGGGCGAGATCGAGGCCGCGCTGCGCGCCCACCCCGCCGTCGACCAGGCCGTCGTGACGGTCCGCGAGGACGAGCCCGGCCACACCCGGCTGGTCGGCTACGCCACGCCCGCCGACCCGCGGCACGCCCCCGACCCGGCCGAGCTGCGCACCGCCCTGGCCGCCGCGCTGCCCGCCCACCTGGTGCCCGCCGCCGTCGTCGTGCTGGCCGAGTTCCCGCTCACCCCGCAGCTCAAGATCGACCAGCGGGCGCTGCCCGCGCCCGCCCGGCAGGCCGCCGCCGGGAGCACCGCCCCGCGCACCGAGCGGGAGCGGGCCCTGGCCGCCGTCTGGGCCGAGGTGCTCGGCCACGACGCCGTGGGGGTGGAGGACGACTTCTTCGACCTCGGCGGCGACTCCGTCCTCGCCGCCCGCACCCTGACCCGGATCACCGAACGCCTCGGCGTCCGGCTCACCCTGCGCGACGTCTTCACCGCCCGCACCGTCGCCGCCCTCGCCCCGCTGCTCGACGCGGTGCCCGCCGCCGCACCGACCGGGCCGATCCCGCCCGCCCCGCGCGGGGAGCCGCTGCCGCTGTCCAGCGCCCAGCGCCGGCTCTGGTTCCTGGACGACGTCGCCCCCGGCGGCACCGGCAACCACACCGGCGTGGCCCTGCGGCTGCACGGCGCCCTCGACCGGGACGCCCTCGACCGGGCCCTGCGGCGGCTCACCGCCAGGCACGACTCGCTGCGCACCACCGTCGCCAGCCTCGACGGGCAGCTGGTGCAGCGCGTCGCCGGGCGGGCGGAGCTGCCGCTGCGCACCGAGGACCTCGGCGCCCTGCCCGAGGAGGAGCGCGCCCCGGCGGCCGAACGCCTGCTGGCCGAGGAACTGGAACGGCCCTACGACCTCGCCCGGGGCCCGCTCGCCCGGGCGCTGCTGGTCCGGCTCGCCGCCGAGGAGCACCTGCTGCTGCTGGCCCAGCACCACATCGTCACCGACGGCTGGTCGGTGGGCGTCCTCACCCGCGAACTGGCCGCCCTCTACCGGGCGGAGGCCACCGGCGAACCCGACGCCCTGCCCGCCCCCGCCCTCCAGTACCCCGACTTCGCCCACTGGGAGCAGCACCGCCGGACCGACCACGCACCCGACCTCGCCTACTGGAAGCACACCCTCGCCGACCTGCCGACCCTGCGCCTGCCCACCGACCGCCCCCGGCCCGAGCAGCGCACCACCAACGGCGCGGCGCACCGCCACCGGCTGCCGGCCGACCTGGTCGACCGGCTGCGCCACCTCGCCGCCGGCCGCGGCACCACGGTGTTCACCCTGTTCGCCGGGGCGTGCGCGCTGCTGCTCTCGCGCCACTCCGGCCAGCGGGACGTGGCCTTCGGCACCGTCACCAACGGGCGGGACCGGCGGGAACTGGAGGAGGTGACCGGCTTCTTCGTCAACACCGTGGTGCTGCGCGGCGACGTGGACGAGCGGGCCACCGTCGACGACTTCGTGGCGGGCATGCGCACCACCCTGCTGGACGCCTTCGCCCACGCCGAGGTGCCCTTCGACCGGGTGGTCGAGGAACTGGCCCCGCCCCGCGACCCCGGCCGCACCCCGCTGGTCCAGGTCGTCGTCGTCCAGCAGACCCCCGTCACCCCGGCGCCCGCCGGGGGCCTGCGCTTCGCCGAGCACCCGCTGCCCCGCCCGGCCGCCCGCTTCGACCTGGTGCTGGAGTTCACCCCCGACGACGACGACGGCGGCTGCACGCTGACGGCCGAGTACAACACCGACCTGTTCGACCGGCGGACCGTGACGGCGCTGGCGGACCACCTGCACCGCCTGCTGGCCGGGATGGCGGACGGCCCGCAGCGCACCCTCGCCGAGCTGCCGCTGATCCCCGAGGAGGAGCAGCGGGCGCTGCTCGACGCCTGGAAGCCGGACACCGCGCTGCCCGGGGCGCTCACCGCGTCCGGCCTGCCCGGCTGGACCCGCGGCTACGTCCTCGACCGCGCGATGCGCCCCCAACCCCAGGGCGTGCCAGGCGAGTTGTACCTCTCGGGCGACTTCCCCGAGCAGCCGGAAGGCACCGCCGGACAGTTCGTCGCCGACCCGTACGGCGCGCCGGGGGAACTGCTCCACCGCACCGGGGAGCTGGTGCGGTGGACCGCCGGCGGCGAGCTGGAACACCTCGGGCGGGTCGAGCAGTGGGCGAAGCCCCGCGGGCTGCGGACCGACCCGGACGAGGTGGCGCGGGCGCTGCGGCGCTGCCCCGGGGTGGCCGAGGCGGCCGCAGTCCTCACCGACGACCCCCGTCGGCTGGTCGGCTACGTGGTGCCCGTCCCCGGCGGCCGGGTCGAGCCCGAGGCGGTGCGCCGCACCCTCGCCCTGACCCTGCCCGACCACCTGGTCCCCGCCGTCGTGGTGCCGCTGCCCGCCCTGCCGCTGGGCCCCGACGGCACCCTCGACCGCGGCCGGCTGCCCGACCCCGGGCCGGCCGCCGGCGCCGTCCGCCACGTCGCCCCCCGCACCCCCGCCGAACGCGCGCTCGCCGGGATCTGGGCCGAGGTGCTGCGGCTGGAGCGGGTCGGCGCCGACGACAACTTCTTCGACCTCGGCGGCGACTCCATCCTCGGCATCCAGGTGGTGGCCCGCTCCCGGCAGGCCGGGCTGGCGCTCACCTCCCGGGACCTCTACCGCCACCAGACGGTCGCCGCGCTCGCCCTGGCCGCGGAGGACGCCGAGGCGCCGCCCGCGCCCGCGCCGGCGGCCGCCACCGGGGAGGCCGTGCCGACCCCGATCCAGCGCTGGTGGCTCGGCCGGGCCGCCGACCGGGCCGGCCACTTCGGCCAGGCGCTCTCCCTGCTGCTGCCCCGCGACCTGGACCGGGCGGCCCTGGAGGAGGCCCTGAACGACCTGGTCACCCACCACGACGCGCTGCGCTCGGCCTTCACCGCCCCGGACGGCGCCGGCGCCGCGCGCTGGCACATCCGGGAGCCGGCCGCCCGGCTCACCCTGGCCCGGCACACCGGCCCGGACCGGGACACCCCGCACTTCGGCCCCCACGACCTGGGCGGCGGCGGGCCGCTGCTGCGCGCCGTGCTGCACGAGCGCGCCGGGGACCGGCCCCCGGTCCTGCACCTGGCCGTCCACCACCTGGTGGTCGACGGGGTCTCCTGGCGGGTGCTGCTGGAGGACCTCGACACCGCCTACCGCGCCCGCCGCGAGGGCCGGGACGGGGCGGCGGCCCTGCCGGGCAAGTCCTCGCCGCTGCGGCAGTGGGCCGAGCGGCTGAGCGCCTTCGCCGCCGCGGGCGGCTTCGAGGACGAGACGGAGTACTGGGCCCGGGCCGTGCCCGGACAGCGCGACGAAGAGCCCGGGCAGCCCGCCGCCGAACCGTTCCCCGCCGAACTCGACGGCCCCGACACCTACGCCACCGAACGCTCCGTCACCGTCCGGCTGAGCCCCGCCGACACCGCCGCCCTGCTGCGCACCCTGCCCGACACCTACCGCACCCAGGCCAACGACGTGCTGCTGAGCGCGCTCGGCCGGGCGCTGTGCGGGGCGAGCGGGCTGGAGCGGGTCGTGGTGGACGTCGAGGGCCACGGGCGCGAGGAACTGTTCGCCGAGCTCGACCTCGGCCGTACGGTCGGCTGGTTCACCACCCGCCACCCCGTCGCCCTGGCCGTGCCCGCCGGAGCCGACTGGGACACCGTCCTCAAGCAGGTCAAGGAACAGCTGCGCGCCGTCCCCCGGCGCGGCCTCGGCTTCGAGGCGCTGCGCTACCTCGGGCGCCCCGGCACGGCGCCGGAGGTCCCGGCCGCCCGGATCGGCTTCAACTACCTGGGCCGCATCGCCCTGCCGGACGACCCGGACGGGCTGTTCCGCGGCACCTTCCGGCCGCTGGAGCTGGACGCCGACCCGGGCACGGAACGCCCCCACCCGCTGGAGGTGGTCGGCCGCCTCGACGGCGACGCGCTGGAGTTCACCTGGCTCCACTCCGCCGCCGTCCACCGGAGCGGGACCGTCGAGGCGCTGGCCCGGCGCTTCGCCGAGGAACTGGCCGACCTCGCCCGCCACGCGGCCCGCCCAGGCGCCGCCGGGCGCACCCCGTCCGACTTCCCGCTGGCCCGGCTCGACCAGGCGGCCGTGGACCGGATCACCGGCGCCGACCCGGGCGCGGTGGAGGACGTGCTGCCGCTCACCCCGACCCAGTCCGGCATGCTCTTCCACGGCCTCGCCGAGGAGGACAGCGGCGCCTACTTCCAGCAGCTGGACTTCGTCCTCGACGGCGTGCCCGACCCGGCCCGCCTCGCCGCCGCCTGGCAGTGGGTCACCGACCGCACCGCGGTGCTGCGCGCCCACGTCCGCTGGCAGGAGGTGCCCGAGCCGCTGCTGGTGGTGCACCGCCGGGCGCCAGTCCCGGTCACCCACCTGGACTGGCGCGAACTGCCCGAGCAGGAGCGCCGCGACCGGCTCGCCGAACTGCTGGACCGCGACCGGGCCCGCGGCCTCGACCTGGCGCGGGCCCCGCTCCAGCGGCTGCTGCTGATCCGGCTCCCGGAGAGCCGGGTGCGGGTGCTCTGGTCCTTCCACCACCTGGTCCTGGACGGCTGGAGCCTGTTCCAGGTGCTCTCGGACGTCTTCGCGGCGCACGCCGCCCTGGCCGGGCCGGGACGGGACGGCGAGGTCCCGTACGGCACCGTGCCGGAGCGCCGGCCCTACCGCGACTACCTGGCCTGGCTGGGCGAGCGCGACCACGCCGAGGCCGAACAGCACTGGCGCACCCGCCTCGCCGGGCTCGCCGAGGCGACACCGCTGCCCTACGACCGCGAGCCGGTGCAGAGCCACCGCGCCGAGTCCACCCGGGCCGTGCCGTTCACCCTGCCCGCCGCCGCGACCGGGGCGCTGGAGGACCTCGCCCGCGGCTCCGGGCTGACCTTCAACACCCTGGTCCAGGGCGCCTGGGCGGTGCTGCTGGGCCGCCGGGCGGGCCGGGCCGAGGTGGTGTTCGGCACCACCTCCTCCGGGCGGCCGCCCGAGCTGCCCGGCGTCGAGACCATGACCGGCCTGTTCATCACCACCCTGCCGGCCCGCACCGCGGTGCCCGCGGACGGCACCCTGGTCGACTGGCTCCGGACCCTGCAGCGGGAGCAGAGCGAGGACCGGCGGTACGGCTTCGTCCCGCTCACCAGAATGCGGGCCGGCACCGAACTGCCCGAGCGGACCGGCCTGTTCGACAGCCTGGTGGTCTTCGAGAACTACCCCGTCGACGAGGACGCGGCCGACGCCCACGGCCTGCGGCTGCGCGACCTGGACGGGATCGAGACCACCAACTACCCGCTCACCCTGCTGGCCTACCCGGGCCCGGAGCTGTCCCTGCGGCTCTGCTACGACCCGCGGCTGTTCGACGAGTCCACGGTGCGGCAGCTGGCCGGACAGCTCACCGCCGTCCTGACCGCCCTGCCCGAGGGCGCCCACCGCCCGCCGGCCCGGCTGCCGCTGCTGACCGGCGAGGAACGCCGGCGCGTCCTGGCCGACTGGAACGCCACCGCCGTCGAGGAACCCGCCGCCGACATCGCCGAGCTGTTCGCCGCGCAGGTGCTCCGCACCCCCGCGGCCGTCGCCCTGGAGGCCGGCGACCGGCGCCTGACCTACCGCGAACTCGACGCCCGCGCCGCCGAGCTGGCCGGACGGCTGACCGCGCACGGGGTCCGGGTGGAGCAGCCGGTCGGGGTGCTGATGGAACGCTCCGTCGAGCTGGTCGTCGCCCAGCTGGCGCTGGTGCGCACCGGCGCGGTCTACGTGCCGCTGGACGGCCGGGCGCCGCGCGAGCGGCTGCACCGGATGCTGGCCGGGGCCGGTGCCGACCTGCTGCTCACCGACGCCCACCGGGCCGGCACGGCCGCCGAGCTGCGCCCCGCCGGGCAGGTGCTGCGGGTGGACCTCCCCGGCGACCGGCCGCCGGTGGCGGCCGCGGCGGCCGTCCACCCCGACAACGTCCAGTACCTGATGTTCACCTCGGGCTCCACCGGCACCCCCAAGGGCGTCGCGGTGCGCCGCCGGGACGTCGCCGCGCTCGCCCTGGACCGCGCCTTCGCCGGCCACGACCGGGTGCTGGTGCACTCCCCGCACGCCTTCGACGCCGCCACGTACGAACTGTGGGTGCCGCTGCTGCGCGGCGGCACCGCCGTGCTCGCCCCGCCGCAGGACCTGGACGCCGCCGCCGTCCGGCACGCCGTCACCGAGCGGGGCGTGCGCTGCCTGTGGCTGACCGCCGGCCTGTTCCGGCTGCTCGCCCAGGAGGACCCGGGCTGCCTGCGCGGCGCCCACGAGGTGTGGACCGGCGGCGAGGCGGTGCCCGGCGCCGTCGTCCGCAAGGTCCTGGCGGCCTGCCCCGGCCTCACCGTGGTCGACGGCTACGGGCCCACCGAGACCACCACCTTCGCCACCCGCCGGGCCTTCCGGGCCGGTGACGAACTGCCCGCCGTCCTGCCCATCGGCCGCCCGCTGGACAACACCCGGGTGTACGTCCTGGACGGAGCGCTCCAGCCGCAGCCGCCCGGCGTCACCGGCGAGCTGTACATCGCCGGGGCCGGCCTCGCCCGCGGCTACGCGGGCCGCCCCGGCGAGACCGCCGCCCGCTACCTCGCCGACCCCTTCGGCCCGCCCGGCGGGCGGATGTACCGCACCGGCGACACCGTCCGGTGGAGCGAGGACGGCGAACTGCACTTCGTCGGCCGCGCCGACGACCAGATCAAGATCCGCGGCTTCCGGATCGAACCCGCCGAGATCGAGGCCCGGCTCACCGCCCACCCGGCCGTCGCCGAGGCCGTCGTCTCGCTGTACCAGGACGCCGGGCGCAAGAGCCTCGCCGCCCACCTGGTGCCGGCCGAGGGCGCCGAGCCGCCCGGCGCCGCCGAACTGCGCGCCCACCTGGCCGCCGACCTGCCCGACTACATGCTGCCCGCGGCCTTCGTCACGCTGCCCGAACTCCCGCTCACCGCCAACGGCAAGGTGGACCGCCGGCGGCTGCCCGCCCCCGACCGGTCGGCGGGCGGCGACCGCCCCCACCGCGCCCCCGGCACCGACCGCGAGCGGCTGCTCGCCGCGATCTGGGCCGAGCTGCTCGGGGTCGAACGGGTCGGGCTGGACGACGACTTCTTCCTGCTCGGCGGCGACTCCATCCTGAGCATCCAGGTCGTCTCCCGGGCCCGCGCCGCCGGACTCGCGCTCTCCCCGCGCGACCTGTTCCGCCACCCCACCGTCGCCGCGCTGGCCGCGGCCGCCGGCAGCGCCGTCACCGTCGCCGGGACCGAACCGGTCAGCGGCGAGGTCGGCCTGACGCCGATCCAGCACTGGTTCCTCGACCCGAACCCGCCGCACGCCGAGCACTTCGACCAGTGCGTCGTGGTGGAGGCCCCAGGGGCCGTCGACCCGCAGGCCCTGCGCCGCGCGCTCGCCGCCCTGTGGGCCCACCACGACGCGCTGCGCTCCCGCTTCACCCGCGCCGGGGACGGCACCTGGCAGCAGCACTGCGCCCCCGCCGAGGAGAGCGCCCCCGAGCTGCTGGAGGTCCACGACCACGGCGCGGAAGCGGCGGTGACCGAGGCCGCCCACGCCTCCTTCCGGCTGGACGGCGGCCCGCTGCTCACCGCCCGGCTGTTCACCGCCCCGACGGCCACCGCGCCGGCCACCCCGCAGGCCGACGCGGCCGGCGCCCGGCCCGACCGGCTGCTGCTGGCCGTCCACCACCTGGTGGTCGACGGCGTCTCCTGGCGGGTGCTGCTGGAGGACCTGGAGACCGCCTACCGGCAGGCCGTCGAGGGCCGCCCGCTGCGGCTGCCCGCCCGCACCAGCTCCGTCCGGGAGTGGGCCCGCCGGCTGGCCGGGCACACCGCGGCCGGCGGCTTCGCCGACCAGCGCGCCCACTGGGCGGCCGCCGCCCGGGCCTGCGCCACCCCGCTGCCGGTGGACGGCGACGGCGGCAACACCGCCGCCGACCTGCGCGAGGTGACCGTCCGGCTGGACCGCGAACGCACCGACGCCCTGCTGCGCGAGGTCCCCGGGGTCTACCGCACCCGGATCGACGACGTGCTGCTCACCGCGCTCGGCCGGGTCCTCGCCGAGTGGACCGGGCGCGGCACCGTCGCCGTCGGCCTGGAGGGCCACGGCCGCGAGGACCGGCTCTTCGACGGCCTCGACCTGTCCCGGACGGTCGGCTGGTTCACCTCCCTCCACCCGGTCGCCCTCGACATCCCGCCGGGGGACTGGGGCACCGCCCTGAAGGCCGTCAAGGAACAGCTGCGGGCCGTGCCGGACCGCGGCCTCGGGTACGGCGCGCTGCGCCACCTGGCCCGGGACGAGGCGCTCGCCGACGCCCCCGCCCCCGGCGTGAGCTTCAACTACCTGGGCCGCTTCGACTGGTCCGCCGACGGCGCCGCCCTGGTCCGCGCCGTCCCCGGCGGCCTCGGCGGCGCGGAGGCGCCCGGCACCGAGCGCCCCCACCTGCTGGACGTGGTCGCCCGGGTCGAGGACGGCGAACTGGAGATCGGCTGGTACTACAGCGCCGGCCGGCACCGCGCCGACACCGTCACCGCCCTGGCCGAGGCCATGCTCGACGCGCTGGAGCGGATCGTCGCCCACTGCGCCGAACCCGGCGCCGGCGGCCGCACCCCCGCCGACTTCCCGCTCGCCCGCCTCGACCAGGCGGCGGTGGACCGCATAGCCGGGGACGGCCGCACCGTCGCCGACGTCTACCCGCTGACGCCGATGCAGGCCGGGATGCTCTTCCACAGCCTGCTCGACCCGGACGGCGACACCTACGTCAACCAGGTCCAGCTGGTGCTGACCGGGGTCACCGACCCGCACGCGCTGGCCGAGGCCTGGCAGCGGGCCGCCGACGCCAACGCCGTCCTGCGCACCCGGCTCAGCTGGCAGGACGGCGCCGAACCGCTCCAGGTCGTCCAGCACCGGGCCACCGTCCCGGTGACCCACCACGACTGGACCGGCCGCCCCGCCGAACAGGTCGAGCGGGACACCGCCCGGCTGCTCGCCGAGGACCGGGCGGCCGGGATCGACCTGGGCGGCGCGCCGCTGCTGCGGCTGGCCCTGATCCGGCTGACCCCGAACCGGGTGCGGGTGGTGTGGACCTTCCACCACGTGCTGCTCGACGGCTGGAGCGCCGCCCAGGTCTTCGACGAGGTCTGCGAGCGCTACGCCGCCCTGACCGCCGGACGCCGCCCCGCCCCGGTCGAGCGCGCGCCCTACGCCGACTACCTGCGCTGGCTGGCCGGCCAGGACCGGACGGCGGTCGAGCGGTACTGGCGCGACACCCTGGCCGGCTTCCCCGCCCCCACCGAACTGCCCCGGGACCGCCGCCCGGCCGGCGCCCACCGCGCCTCCTCCTCGGCCTCGGTGAAGGTCGCCCTCGGCCCCGAGCTGTCCGAGCGGCTGCGGGCCACCGCCCGGCAGGCCGGGCTGACCGTCAACACCGTGCTCCAGGGCGCCTGGGCGCTGCTGCTCTCCCGCTACGGTGGCGGCGAGGACGTGGTGTTCGGCACCATCGTCTCCGGCCGGCCCGCCGAACTCCCCGGCGTCACCTCGATGGTGGGGCTGTTCATCAACGCCCTGCCCACCCGGGTGCGGATCGACGACCGGCGCCCGCTGCTGGACTGGCTGCGGGAGGTCCAGGACCACCAGTCCGAGGCCCGCCGGCACGACGCCGTCTCGCTGGCCCAGCTCCAGGGCTGGAGCGAACTGCCGGGCGGCACCGCCCTGTTCGACAGCATCGTGGTCTTCGAGAACTACCCCTTCGACGCGCAGTCGCTGACCCGGCACGGCCTGGGCGTGGAGACCGAGCACGTGCTGGAGCCGACCAGCTACCCGCTCGGCGTGGTGGTGGCGCCCGGCGAGTCCATCGAGGTCAGCCTGGACCACGACCCGGCCGCCTTCGACGCCGCCACCGTCGAGCGGCTCGGGGCGAGCCTGCGCACCCTGCTCGCCGGGATGGCGGCCGGCCTCGACCGGCCGGCCGGCGAACTGCCGCTGCTGGACCCGGCCGAGGGACGCGAGCTGCTGGAACGCCTCGGCGGCCCGGTGCGCCGGGCGCCCCGGCGCACCCTGCCCGAGGCCTTCGCCCGGCAGGCCGCCCGCACCCCCGACGCCCCGGCCGTGCGCTCCGGCGACGGCCTGCTGACCTACCGGGAGCTGGACGAACGCTCCAACCGGCTGGCCCGGCTGCTGATCGCGGCCGGGGCCGGACCCGAGCGCTTCGTCGCGCTCGCGCTGCCCCGCACCGTCGAACTGGCCGTGGCGCTCCTCGCGGTGCTCAAGAGCGGCGCCGCGTACCTGCCGGTCGACCCCGGATACCCGGCCGAGCGGATCGCCTACCTCTTCGAGGACGTCCGGCCCGACGCCGTGATCACCGACGCCGCGACCGCAGGACGGCTCCCCGACGGCCCGTACGCCCGGATCGTGCCGGACGACCCGGCCTGCCGGGAACGGCTGGCCGCCGCCCGCACCGACGCCGTCGGCGACCCGGAACGGCACGGCGCCCTGCTGCCGGAGCACCCCGCGTACGTCATCCACACCTCCGGCTCCACCGGCCGCCCCAAGGGCGTGGTGGTCGCCCACGCCTCGGTGCTCGCCCTGACCGACTGGGCCGCCGCCGAGTTCGCCGGCCGGGGCCTGGAGCACGTGGTCGCCGCCACCTCGCTCAACTTCGACGTGTCGGTGTTCGAGATCTTCGCGCCGCTGCTCTCCGGCGGCTGCGTGGAACTCCTGCGTGACCTGCTGGCCCTGGCCGAGAACCCCGGCCCCCGGAGGGCCGGCCTGCTCAGCGCCGTGCCCTCGGCCCTCGGCGGACTGCTCGCCGACGGCGCCCTGCGAATCGGCGCGGACACCGTGGTGCTGGCCGGCGAAGGACTGCCCGCCCGCACCGTGCGCACCGTGCGCGAGGCCGTCCCCGGCTGCCGGGTGCTGAACATCTACGGCCCCACCGAGGCCACCGTCTACGCCACCGCCCACACCTGCGACCCCGCCGACCCCGACCGCGACCCGCCGATCGGCCGACCGGTCGGCGGCGCCCGGGCCTACGTCCTGGACGAGCGGCTGCGCCCGGTGCCGGTCGGCGCGCCCGGGGAGCTGTACCTGGCCGGCACCGGCGTGGCGCGCGGCTACCTGCGCCGCCCCGGCCTGACCGCCGGGCGCTTCCTGCCCGACCCCTACGGCCCGCCCGGCAGCCGGATGTACCGCACCGGCGACCGGGTGCGCTGGAGCGCCGACGGCGAACTGGACTACCTCGGCCGCGCCGACGACCAGGTCAAGGTGCGCGGCTTCCGGATCGAACTCGGCGAGGTCGAGGCCGCGCTGGCCCGCCACCCGCAGGTGGCGGCGGCCGCCGCCCGGGTGGTCGACCAGGACGGCCACAAGCGGCTGGTGGGCTACGCGGTGCCCCGCGACGGCGCCCTGCCCGACCCGGCCGAGTGGCGGGCCTTCCTCGGCCGCACCCTCCCCGACCACCTGGTGCCCGCCCTGGTGGTGCCGCTGGAGCGGCTGCCGCTCGGCGCCACCGGCAAGCTGGACCGGCGCGCCCTGCCCGAACCGGTCCCGGCCACCCGGGCCACCGGCGGCGACCGGCCGCCGCGCACCGGAACCGAGCAGGCCCTCGCCGCGATCTGGCGCGAGGTGCTGGGCGTGCCCGAGGTGAACGCGGACGACAACTACTTCGCCCTCGGCGGGGACTCCATCCTCGGCATCCAGATCGTCTCGGCGGCCCGCCGGGCCGGCCTCGCGCTGACCCCCCGGCACCTGTTCGCCCACCAGACCCTCGCCGAACTCGCCGCTGCCGCCGAACGCGCGCCGCGCCCCGGCACGGACGCCGACCAGGGCGCCGTCACCGGCGAGACCCCGCTCACCCCCGTCCAGCACTGGCTGCTGGACACCCTCGACGGCGACCCCGCCCGGCTCACCCAGTCCGTCTCCTTCACCCTCGCCCCCGGCACCGAGGAGCCCACCCTGCGGGCCGCCCTGGCCGCCGTCCTGGACCACCACGACGCCCTGCGGCTGCGCTGCGAGCCGCTCCCCGACGGCCGGTGGCGCCAGTACGGCACCGAGCCCGGCCAGGCCCCCGACCTGCGGGTCCACGAGCTGCCCGCCGCCGGGGGCGAGGAACGCGAGAGCGCCCTGCGCGACCTCGGCGAGCGCCTCGCCCAGGGCTTCGACCTGGCCGCCGGGCCGCTGCTGCGCGCCGCGCTCTGCCGCTTCGCCGGCAACCCCCGCCCGGTGCTGCTGCTGGCCGCGCACCACCTGGTGGTCGACGCGGTGTCCTGGCGGATCCTGCTGGAGGACCTGGAACGAGCCCACCGCGCGGCCGCCGCGGGCCAGCGGCCCGACCTCGGCGCCAAGACCACCTCCTTCCGGGCCTGGGCCGAACGCCTCGCCGCGCACACCGCGGCCGGCGGCTTCGACGCGGAACTCCCGTACTGGCAGCGCCTGGCGGACGGTGCGGCCACCGCGCTGCCCACCGACCTCGACGGCGCCAACACGGCCGAGGCCGAGGAGTCGCTGACCTTCGCCCTGGGCGCCGAGGACACCCGCCGGCTGCTCCAGGACGTCCCGGAGGCCTACCGCACCCGGGTCAACGACGTCCTGCTCTGCGCCCTCGGCCGGGTGCTGGCCCGCTGGACCGGACGGAACCGGGTCCTGGTCACCCTGGAGGGCCACGGCCGCGAGGAACTCCTCGACGGCGTCGACCTGTCCCGCACCGTCGGCTGGTTCACCGCGATGTACCCCGTCGCCCTGGCCGTGCCCCCGGACGCGGACACCGGCACCGCCCTGAAGGCCGTCAAGGAGAGCCTGCGCGCCGTCCCGAACGGCGGCCTCGGCCACGGCGCCCTGCGCCACCTCAAGCCGGAGCCCGGCCTCGCGCTGCCGCAGATCGGCTTCAACTACCTGGGCCGGCAGGACCGGAGCGCCACCCCCGGCGGCCTGCTGCACGCCCCGGCCGGCCCGCTCACCGGCGGCATGGACCGCACCGCCCGCCGCCCCCACCTGCTGGACGTGCTCGGCCTGGTCGCCGACGGCCGGCTCTCCTTCACCTGGTCCTACTCCCGCGAGGTGCACCACAGCGGGACGGTCGCCCGGCTGGCCGCCGAACTGCTGGACGAGCTGCGGGAGATCGTCCGCCACTGCGCCGAACCCGGCGCCGGCGGCCGCACCCCCTCCGACTTCCCGCTGGCCGGCCTGGACCAGACCGGCGTCGACCGGCTGGCCGGCACCGGCCGGGACGTGACGGAGATCCAGCCGCTCACCCCCACCCAGACCGGCATGGTCGTGCACGGCCTCGACGAGGCCGAACACGGCCTCTACGTCGAGCAGATCACCTTCGTCCTGGACGGCGCCCGCGACCCCGGCCTGCTGGCCGCCGCCTGGCAGCACGTCGTCGACCGCACCCCGGTGCTGCGCACCTCCGTGGTGCTGCGCGACGTTCCCGTGCCGCTCCAGGTGGTCCACCGGCAGGCGACGCTCCCAGTCACCGAACACGACTGGAGCGCGCTGGGCGCGGCGCAGCGCGAAGCCCGGCTGGAGGACCTGCTCGCCGAACGGCGGGCCCACCCCCTGGCCCTGGACCGGGCCCCGCTGCTGCGGCTCGACCTGATCCGGCTCGGCCCGGACCGGGTCCGGGTGGTCTGGGCCTTCCACCACGTGCTGCTGGACGGCTGGAGCGTCTTCCACGTCCTCGCGGACGTGCTGGCCGCCCACGCCGCCCTCGCCCGCGGCGAGCGGCCCGAACTGCCCGAGCGCCGGCCCTTCGCCGACTACGTCGGCTGGCTCGCGGAGCGCGACACCGGCGCCGCCGTCGAGCACTGGCGCGGCGTGCTGGCCGACCTCACCGCCCCCACCGCGCTGCCCTACGACCGCCGCCCCGCCCCGGGCGACACGGCCCGCTCCGGGGACTGGCTCTCGCACCGGCTGGACGAGGCGGACACCGAGCGGCTCCAGGAGTTCGCCCGCCGCCACCGCCTCACCCTCAACACCGTGGTGCAGGGCGCCTGGGCGCTGCTGCTGTCGCGCTGGAGCGGCGAACAGCGGGTCTGCTTCGGCACCACCGTCTCCGGCCGGCCCACCGACCTGGCCGGCTCCGACGGCATCGTCGGCCTGTTCATCACCACCCTGCCCGCCCGGGTCGCCGTCGACGGCCGCCGGCCCTGCGCCGACTGGCTGCGCACCCTCCAGGAGGAGCAGGCCGAGGACCGCCGCTTCGACCACCTGCCGCTGGCCCGGATGCACGGGCTCGGCCAGGTCCCGCCGGGCACCGAGCTGTTCGACAGCCTGGTCGTCTTCGAGAACTACCCGGTCGGCGACGCCACGGCCGGCGCGCACGGCCTGCTGGTGCGCGAACTGGACGCCCGGGAGGCCACCAACTACCCGCTCACCGTGGTGGTCTCGCCCGGCGAGCGGCTCGCCGTGGAACTCGGCCACGACCCGCGCTTCCTCGACCGGGAGACCGCCCGGCGCCTCGCCGACCAACTGCTGCACACCCTGTCCGCGCTGGCCGACTCGGACGGCACCACCCCGCTGGACGGACTCGACCTGCTGCCGCCCGGCGAACGCGAGCGGCTGCTGCGCGGCCCGGCCCGCCCGGAGACCGGCCCGGTGCCCCCGGCGACCCTGCCCGCCCTGGTCGAGGCCGCCGTGGACCGGTGGCCGCGGGCCGTCGCGCTGAGCGCGGCCGGCCTGGAGCTGACCTTCGCCGAGGCCGAGGCCCTCGCCAACCGGCTGGCCCACCGGCTGATCGCCCGCGGCGCCGGCCCCGGGCGGCTCGTCGCCCTGCTGCTGCCCCGCTCGGCCGACACCGTGCTCGCCGAACTCGCGGTGGCCAAGACCGGCGCCGCCTTCCTGCCCGTCGACCCGCACTACCCCGAGGAACGGATCGAGGCGATGCTGCGCGACGCGGCCCCCGCCCTGACCCTGGACGCCAAGGAGGTCGCCGAGCTCCTCGCCGCCGAGCCGGCCGGCGCCCCCGGCCACCGGCCCACCGACGCCGACCGGACCCGCCCGCTCGACCCGGACGACCCCGCCTACGTCATCTTCACCTCCGGCTCCACGGGCACCCCCAAGGGCGTCGTCGTCACCCACCGCGGGCTCGCGGCCTTCGCCGCCGCCGAGGCCGCGCACTACCGGGCCGCCCCGGGGGACCGGGTGCTCGCCTTCGCCACCCCCAGCTTCGACGCCTCGGTGCTCGAACTGTGCCTGGCCCTGCCGCACGGCGCCCGGCTGGTGGTGCCCGAGCCCGGCCCCCTGCTCGGCGACCGGCTGGCCGGGCTGCTGCGGGCGGAGCGGATCACCCACACCCTGCTGCCGCCCGCCGCCCTGGCCACCCTGCCGGCCGACACCCCCGGCAGCCTGCCCGACCTCAGGACGCTGATCGTCGGGGCCGAGGCCTGCGGCGCCGACCTGGTCGCCCGCTGGGCCCCGCACCACCGGATGGTCAACTCCTACGGCCCCACCGAGGCCACCGTGGTCGCCACCTGGTCCGCGCCGCTGACCGCGGACGGCGCCGCCCCGCCGATCGGCCGCCCGCTGCCCGCCACCGGCGCGTACGTCCTGGACGCCCGGCTGCGACCGGTGCCCGACGGCGTCCCCGGCGAACTGTGGCTCAGCGGACCGGCCCTCGCCCGCGGCTACCTCGGCCGCCCCGGCCTGACCGCCGCCCGCTTCACCGCCGACCCGTACGGCCCGCCCGGCGGCCGGATGTACCGCACCGGGGACCTGGTGCGCCGCGACCGCCACGGCGAACTGCACTACCTGGGCCGCACCGACCACCAGCTCAAACTGCGCGGCCACCGGATCGAGGCGGGCGAGGTGGAGGCCGTGCTGACGCGCCACCCGGCCGTACTGGACGCCGTGGTGAGCATCCGGGAGGACGAGCCCGGGCTGCCCCGGCTGGTCGCCCACCTGCTGGCCGCCCCCGGCGCCGAACCGCCCACCGGCGCCGAACTGCGCGCCCTGGCCGCCCGCTCGCTGCCCGGCCCCATGGTCCCCACCGCCTTCGCGGTGCTGGAGCGCTTCCCGCTCACCGCGAGCGGCAAGACCGACCGCGCCGCCCTGCCCGCCCCCGGGCCGGAGGAGACCGGCCCGGCCGAGCGGGTCGCACCCCGCACCCCCACCGAGGAGGCGGTGGCGGAGATCTGGGCCGAGACCCTGCACACCGATGTCGGCGCCACCGACGACTTCTTCCAGCTCGGCGGCGACTCCGTGCGCGCCCTGCTGATCGCCTCCCGGGCCAACGACGCCTTCGGCGTCACGCTCACCCCCCGCGACGTGCTGGTCTCCCGCACCGTGGCCGCCCTGGCGGACCTGGTCGAGGACCTGGTGCTCAGCGAACTCGAAGCCGCCGCCCTGGGCGGACCCGACGAAGCCGCCGCCTCCGGCCGCCCCGACGACGACGAACGGTGAGGAGCCGACCATGACGACTTCGAAGCGAGACCGCGCCGCCGCCCTGCCCGCCGACCTGCGCGAGGCCCTGCGCCGGCGGCTGGCCGGCCGGGCCGGCACCGCGCAGGCCGCCGCCGACCGGGCCATCCCGCGCGCCGACCGCAGCCGGCCGCTGCCGCCCTCCTTCGTCCAGCAGCGGCTCTGGTTCCTGGACCGGCTGCGCCCCGGCGACCCGCGCTACAACAGCGCCGTCGCCCTGCGGTTCACCGGCGCGCTGGACCGCGCGGCCCTCGCCGCGGCGCTGACCGCCGTGGTGGCGCGCCACGAGGCGCTGCGCACCACCTTCGCGGAGAGCGACGGCCGGCCGGTGCAGACCGTCCTGCCGGCCGGGCCGGTCGACCTGCCGGTCCGCACACCGGCCGACGGCGAGAGCCTGGACGCCGTCCTGCTCCAGGAGTACTCCCGGCCCTTCGACCTCGCCCGCGGGCCGCTGCTGCGCGCCCTGCTGGTGGCCGAGTCGCCGCACGCCCACGTGCTGCAGCTGACCGCCCACCACATCGTCACCGACGGCTGGTCCATGGGCGTCGTCCTGGACGAACTGTGCACCGCCTACGACGCCCTGGCCCGCGGCGCCGAACCCGGGCTGCCCGAGGTCGCCGCCCAGTACCCCGACTTCGCGGTGTGGCAGCGCGAGCAGCTCTCCGGCGACCGGCTGGAGAAGCAACTCGCCCACTGGAAGGAGAAGCTGGCCGGCGCGGTGCCGCCGGACCTGCCGCTGGACCACCCCCGGCGCGGCGAGGAGGCCGGCCCCGGCGCCCTGCACACCTTCACCGTCCCCGCGCCGCTCACCGCCCGGCTGCGCGAACTCGCCGCCGAACGGCAGGGCACCCTCAACACCGCGCTGGTGGCCGGCACCCAGGCGCTGCTGGCCCGCTGGTCCGGCCAGGAGGACGTCACCGTCGGCTCCCTGATGGCCGGCCGCACCCGCACCGAGCTGGAACGGGCCGTCGGCTGCTTCGTCAACACGGTGGTCCTGCGCACCCGGGTGGCGCCCGACGCCTCCTTCCGCGAGCTGCTCGCGGCCGCCACCGCCACCGGCAACGACGCCCTCGCCCACGGCGACACGCCGTTCGAGCGGATCGTCGAGGCGGTCGGCGCGCCCCGCGAGGCCGGCCGCAACCCGCTGTTCGACGTGCTGGTGCTGCTGCACCCCGCCCCGGCCGCGGCCGGTGACCCGCACGGACTCGCCACCGCCCCGGTCACCGTGCCCCGGCAGGCCGCCACCTTCGACCTCAGCGTGGAGTTCGTCCCCGACGGCGAGGCGCTCACCGGCGTCCTGGAGTACCGGGCCGACCTCTTCGACGCCCCCACCGCCCGCCGGACGGCCGACCAGCTGCTGCGGCTGCTGGAGGGCGCCGCCGCCGAACCGGACCGCCCGCTCGCCACCCTGCCGCTGCTCTCCGCGCGGGAGACCGAGCGGGTCACCCGGGACTGGAACGCCACCGCGCTGCCCGTCGAAGCCGTGAGCCACCCCGAACTGTTCCGCCGCCGGGCCGCCCTCACCCCGCACGCCCTCGCCCTGGTCGCCGGGGAGGAGCGGCTCGACTACGCGACCCTCGACGCCCGCGCCGAACGGCTCGCCCGCCACCTGATCGCCCGCGGCGCCGGCCCCGAACGGCTGGTCGCGCTGCGGCTGCCGCGCACCGCCGACCTGGTGGTGGCCGTCCTCGCGGTCTGGAAGTCCGGCGCTGGCTACCTGCCGCTGGACCCGGCGCTGCCCGAGGAGCGCGTCCAGTACCTGCTTCAGGACGCCCGCCCGGCCCTGCTGCTGGACGAGGAGACCCTGGGCGCCCTGGCGGACACCGACCCCGGTGACCCGGACACCGGCGACGACACCGGCGCCACCGGCCCGCTCGCCCCGCCGGACCTCTCGACCACCGCGTACGTGCTCTACACCTCCGGCTCCACCGGCCGCCCCAAGGGCGTCACCGTCCCGCACCGCGCCCTGGCCCACCTGCTCGCCGCCCACCGGGCCGGCTTCGTCGCCGACGCCGGCGGCGGGCCGCTGAACGTCGCGCTGACCGCCTCCCTCTCCTTCGACACCTCGCTGGAGGGCCTGCTGCTGCTGGCCGACGGCCACCCGCTGCACCTGGTCGACGAGACCACCCGGATGGACCCGGCCGCCTTGGTCGAGTACGTCGTGCGCCACCGGATCGACTTCCTCGACCTCACCCCCTCCTACCTGCGCCAACTGCTGCCCGCCGGGCTGCTCGACGACCCCCGCCACCGCCCCCGGGTACTGATGCTCGGCGGCGAGGCGGTCGCCCCCCGGCTCTGGCGCGAACTCGCCGCCCGCCCCGGGACGGCCGCCTACAACTACTACGGCCCCACCGAGTGCACCGTCGACGCGCTCGCCTGCCGGATCGACGGCGGGGACCGGCCGCTGGTGGGCCGCCCGCTGCCCAACGTCCGCGCCTACGTCCTGGACGGGCGGCTCCGGCCGGTGCCGCCCGGGGTGAGCGGCGAACTCCACCTGGCCGGCGAACAGGTCGCCCGCGGCTACGCCGGCCGCCCCGGCCTGACCGCCGCCCGCTTCACCGCCGACCCGTACGGGCCGCCCGGCAGCCGGATGTACCGCACCGGCGACCTGGCCCGCTGGACCGCCGACGGGCGCCTGGAGTACCTCGGGCGCGCCGACGACCAGGTCAAGGTGCGCGGCCACCGGATCGAACCCGGCGAGATCGAGGCCGCCCTGCTCGACCTGCCGGAGGTCGCCGCGGCCGCCGTGGTCGCCGTCCCCGACGCCCACGGACAGAACCGGCTGGCCGCCTACCTGGTGTTCGCCGACGGCGCCGTCCGCCCCTTCGCCGAACTGCGCGCCGCCCTGCGCCGGGTGCTGCCCGACCACCTGGTGCCGTCCTCCTTCACCGTGCTCGACGCGCTGCCGCTCGGCACCAGCGGCAAGCTCGACCGCCGCGCCCTGCCCGCCCCCGAGACCGAGGCCCGGGAAGGGGAGTTCGTCGCCCCGCGGACCCCGGAGGAGGAGACCCTCGCCGCCATCTGGGCCGAGGTGCTCGGCGTGCCCAGGGTCGGCGTCACCGACAACTTCTTCGAACTCGGCGGCGACTCGATCCTGAGCATCCAGGCCGTCTCCCGGGCCCGCGCCGAAGGCCTGCGGATCGGCTCCCAGGACGTCTTCCGCCACCAGACCGTCGCCGACCTGGCCGCCGCCGCCCGCACCGCCGGCGCCGGGGCCGCCGTCGAGCGGCACCGGGAGGAGGGGCCCGCCCCGCTCACCCCCGTCCAGGAGTGGTTCTTCGCCGCCCACGGTCCGCTGCGCCACTTCACCATGTCGATGCTGCTCGACCTGCCGCACGACCTGGACGAACCGGCCCTGGAACGGGCACTGACCGTCCTGGTGGCCGCCCACCCCGCGCTGCGCACCCGCTTCACCCGCACCGGGGCCGGCTGGCGCCAGGAACCGGTCGCCGACGCCGCGGGACCGCTGACCGCCCTCGACCCGGGCGCGGACCGGACCGCGGCCGCCGAGGCCGCCCGCGCCGAACTGGACCCGGCCACCGGCGCCCTGCTGCGCGCCGTCCTGTTCCGCCCCGCCGACGGGGAGCGGCCCCAGCTCTTCCTGACCGCCCACCACCTCGCCGTGGACAGCGTCTCCTGGCGGGTGCTGCTCGCCGAGCTGCCCGAGGCCTACCGGCGGGCCGCCGCGGGCGCCACCCCCGAGCCCGCGCCCGAGCCCACCGCGTTCACCGACTGGGCCCACCGGCTCGCCGCACTCGTCCGGGCCGGCGGCCTGGACGCCGACCTGCCGTACTGGAGCGCCGAGACCGCCGCCCCCGCCGAGCCGCTGCCCGTCGACCTGCCCGGCACCCCCACGGCCGGCTCGGTGCGCACCCTGCGCAGCCGGCTCGACCGGGCCACCACCGGGGCGCTGCTGCGCAAGGTCCCCGAGGTCTACCGCACCCAGGTCAACGACGTGCTGCTCAGCGCCCTGGGCCGGGCCCTCGCCGACTGGACCGGCACCGGGCGGGTCACCGTCGCCCTGGAGGGCCACGGCCGCGAGGACCTCTTCGACGACCTCGACCTGTCCCGCACCGTCGGCTGGTTCACCACCCAGTACCCCGTCACCCTCGCCCCGGCCGGCCCCGCCGACGCCCCCGACTGGGCCGCCACCCTCAAGCAGGTCAAGGAGCGGCTGCGGGCCGTGCCCCGCCGCGGCCTGGGCTACGAGGCCCTCGCCCGGCTCGGCTCGCCCGCCGAGGGCGCCGGGGCCCTGAGGGACGTCCCGCTGCCGCAGGTCTGCTTCAACTACCACGGCCAGTGGACCGCCCCCGAGGCCGGCGACTTCGCCCCCGCCGGGCCGGCCCCCGGCCCGGACCTCGCCCCGGACGAGCCGCCGGCCCACCTGCTCGACGTCTCCGCCGTGGTCGCCGACGGCGAACTCGAACTCACCTGGCACTACAGCGACGTGGTCCACGAGGCCGACACCGTCCGGCGGCTGGCCGAGGCCGTGACCACCGCCCTGGGCGCCATCGTCGAGCACTGCGCGAGCCCCGGCGCCGGCGGCCGAACCCCCTCCGACTTCCCGCTCGCCGGGCTCGACCAGGAGACGCTGGACCGGCTGGTCGGCGACGGCCGGGACGTGACGGACCTGCTACCGCTCACCCCGCTCCAGGAGGGCATGCTCTTCCACCGCCTGGTCGGCGGCGAGGACGACGTCTACCTGGACCAGGCCGCCCTGCTGCTGGAGGGCGTCGCCGACCCGCACGCCCTCGCCCTGGCCTGGCAGCGGGTCGCCGACCGCACGCCCGCGCTGCGCACCTCGGTGGTATGGGAGGGCGTCCCCGCCCCGCTCCAGGTGGTGCGCCGGGGCGTCCGGCTGCCGGTGACCCACCTGGACCTGCGGGCCGCCGACCCGGCCGAGCGCGCCGAACGGCTGGCCCGGCTGCGCGCCGAGGACCTCGCCCTCGGCCTGGACATCGCCACCGCCCCGCTCACCCGGCTCACCGTGGTCCGGCTGCCCGAGGCCCGGGTCCAGCTGCTGTGGACCTCCCACCACCTGATCCTGGACGGCTGGAGCCTCGCCCAGGTGCTCACCGACGTGTTCGCCGAGTACGCGGCGCTCACCACCGGCGCGGCGCCCGCCCCGGCGGTGCGCCGGCCCTTCGCCGACTACGTCCACTGGCTCGCCGGGCAGGACGCCGGGGCCGCCCGCGCCCACTGGCGGTCCGTCCTGGACGGCTTCGCCACCGCCACCCCGCTGCCCGCCGACCGGGTGCGGCACGAGGCCCACCGGGCCCGCTCGGCCGGCAGCCACAGCGCCGCCCTGTCCGAGGAGGTCTCCGAGCGGCTCGCCCGCACCGCCCGCCACGCCGGGCTGACCCTGGGCACCGTGGTCCAGGGCGCCTGGGCGCTGCTGCTCTCCCGCTGCAGCGGCGAACCGGACGTACTGTTCGGCACCACCGTCTCCGGCCGGCCCGAGGAACTGCCCGGCGTCGAGTCGATGATCGGCATGTTCATCAACACCCTGCCCACCCGGGTCCGGGTGGACGGCGCCCGCACCGCCGCCCACTGGCTGCGGGAACTCCAGGACGACCAGGCCGAGGCCCGCCGGCACTCGGCGGTCTCGCTCGCCGAACTCACCGGCTACAGCGACGTCCCGTCCGGCAGCGCGCTGTTCGACAGCATCGTCGCCTTCGAGAACTACCCCTTCGACGACGCCCGGGCCGCCGGCACCGGGGTGCGCCTGGCCGAGGTCTCCTCCCGGGATGCCACCAGCTTCCCGCTGGTGCTGCGCGCCTACCAGGGCGGGCAGGTCGGCTTCGACCTCGCCTACGACCCCGGCCTGTTCGACGCGGCGACCGTGCGCGCCCTCGCCGAGCGGCTCTGCCTGCTGCTCACCGAGCTGGCCGCCGGACTGGACCGCCCGCTGCGCGCGCTGGCCTGGACCACCGCCGAGGAGCGGCGCCGGCTGCTGGTCGACTGGAACGGCACCGCGCAGGGCCGGCCCGGGCGCAGCCTGGTCGAGCTCTTCGAGGAGCAGGCCGCCCGCACCCCGGACGCCGAGGCCGTCACCTGCGGCGAGGAGCACGTCGACTACGCCGAGCTGGACGCCCGGGCCGACCGGCTCGCCCACCGGCTGGCCGAGTTCGGCGCCGGCCCCGAGCGGTACGTGGCCCTCGCGCTGCCCCGCACCGCCGAGCTGGTGGTGGCCGTCCTCGCCGTCCTCAAGACCGGCGCGGCCTACCTGCCGCTCGACCCGGGCCTGCCCGCCGAACGCAGAGCCGAACTGCTGCGCGACGCCGCCCCGGTGGCCCTGGTGACCATGGAGGCCCCGGAGAGCCCGGAGACGCGGGAGACCCCGGAGACGCTGGAGGCCCCGGACGGGCCGACCGGCGTCGACGTGCCCGTCCTCGCCCTGGCCGACCCCGGGGTGCACGCCGACCTGGCCCGGCGCCCGGCCGGCCCGCTCGGCCCGCGGGGAGGCCCCGGCCACCGCCCGCTGCCCGACAGCCCCGCCTACGCCATCTACACCTCCGGCTCCACCGGCCGTCCCAAGGGCGTCGTGGTGCCGCACGCCAACGTGGTACGGCTCTTCGAGCGGACCCGGGAGCTGTTCGGCTTCGGCGCCGAGGACGTCTGGACGCTCTTCCACTCCTACACCTTCGACTTCTCGGTCTGGGAGCTGTGGGGCCCGCTGCTGCACGGCGGCCGGCTGGTGGTGGTGCCCGAGGACACCGCCCGCTCCCCGGAGGACTTCCTGCGGCTGCTCGCCGACGAGCGGGTCACCGTCCTCAACCAGACCCCGTCCGCCTTCCACCAGCTGGCCCGCGCCGACGCCCGGCTCCCGGAGGTCTCCGCCCGGCTGGCGCTGCGCACGGTGGTCTTCGGCGGCGAGGCGCTGGACGTCACCCGGCTCGCCGACTGGTACCGGCGCCACCCCGAGGACGCGCCGCGCCTGGTGAACATGTACGGCATCACCGAGACCACCGTGCACGTCACCCACACCGCGCTGGACCTCGCCACCGCCACCGCCGGCGGCCCCGGCCCGATCGGCACCGGCATCGCCGACCTGCGGCTGTACGTGCTCGACGACGACCTGGCCCCGCTGCCCCCGGGCGCGGTCGGCGAACTGTACGTGGCGGGCGAGGGGTTGGCCCGCGGCTACCTCAACCGGCCCGGGCTGACCGCCGGCCGCTTCCTCGCCGACCCGTTCGGCGCCCCCGGCACCCGGATGTACCGCACCGGCGACCGGGCCCGCTGGCAGGCCGACGGCACCCTGCGCTACCTGGGCCGCGCCGACCAGCAGGTCAAGATCCGCGGCTACCGGATCGAACCCGGCGAGATCGAGGCCGCCCTCCAGACCCACCCCGGCGTGGGCCTGGCCACCGTCGGCGTCCACGAGGACGCCGCCGGCACCCGCCGGCTGGTCGCCCACGTCGTCGGCGCGGACCCGCTGCGGCCCCCGGGCGCCGCCGAGCTGCGCGCCCACCTGGAACGGCTGCTGCCCGCCTACCTGGTGCCCGCCGCCTACGTGCCGCTGACCGCCCTGCCGCTCACCCCCAACGGCAAGCTCGACCGGCGCGCCCTGCCGGCGCCCGGACCGGACGGCTACGCCGCCGGCCGCGAGCGCACCGCCCCCCGCACCCCCGCCGAGCGGCTGGTCGCCCGGGCCTGGACGGAGGTCCTGGACGCCGGCCCGATCGGCGCCGAGGACGACTTCTTCGCCCTCGGCGGCGACTCCATCCTCGCCGTACGGGTCACCGCCCGGCTGCGCGCCGCCTTCGGCTCCGCCGACCTCTCGCCCCGGCTGCTGTTCACCCACCCCGTGCTCGCCGACCTCGCCGGGGCGCTCGGCGAGCCGGGCCCGGGCGCCGCGCGGACCGCCGTCCCGGCCGTCGTTCCCGCCGCCGACCCGGGCAGCGAACCGCCGCTCTCCTACGCCCAGCAGCGGCTCTGGTTCCTCGACCGCTTCGAGCCCGGCAGCACCGAGTACACCTCGCTGTCCGTCCTGCGGCTGCGCGGCGCCCTCGACCGGGCCGCGCTCGGCGGCGCCCTGGACGCCCTGGTCGAGCGGCACGAGGCACTGCGGACCACCTACGCCGAACGGGACGGCCGGGCCCGGCAGGTGGTGCGCCCGCCCCACCCCGTCGAACTGCCCCGCGAGGACGTCCCGCCGGCCGACCTGGACGCCCGCCTGGAGCGGATCGCCGCCACCCCCTTCGACCTCGAAGCCGGCCCGGTGCTGCGCGCCCGCCTGCTGCGCACCGCCGCCGACGAGCACGTCCTCGCCCTGGCGGTGCACCACATCGCCACCGACGGCTGGTCGATGGGCGTGCTCGGCCGCGACCTCGGCGAGCTGTACGCCGCCGCCCTCGAAGGCCGCCGCCCGCGGCTGCCCGAGCCGCCCGTCCGGTACACCGACTACGCGGCCTGGCAGCGCACCCGCACCGCCGCCGCCGAGGCCGACCTCGACCACTGGCGCCGGACCCTGGACGGCCTGGCCCCGCTGGAGCTGCCCACCGACCGGCCGCGCCCGGCGGTGCGCACCCGGGAGGGCGCGCTGGTCACCTTCACCCTGCCCGCCGAGCTGACCGCCCGGCTGCGCGAGCGCGGCCGGGCGGCCGACGGCACCCTCTACACCGTCCTGCTGGCCGCCTGCCAGGTGCTGCTGGCCCGCTGGACCGGGCAGACGGACATCGCCGTCGGCACCGTCACCTCTGGCCGCGAACAGGGCGAACTCCACGACGTGGTCGGCATGTTCGTCAACACCCTGGTGCTGCGCGGCGACATCCGCCCCGAGCTGTCCTTCCACGAGCTGCTGACCGCCGCGCAGGCCACCGTCCTGGACGCCATGGCCCACCAGGAGGTGCCCTTCGAACGGCTGGTGGACGTCCTCCAGCCGGAGCGCGACACCAGCCGCACCCCGCTGTTCCAGGTGATGGTGGCGCTGCACAACCTCGGCGCCGAGGCGCCCCGGCTGCCCGGCCTGACGGTGGAACCCCTCACGCCGCCCGTCCGCAACGCCACCTTCGACCTCTCCTTCGACTTCGCCGAGCACGACGGCGGCCTGACCGGCTACCTGGAGTACAGCACCGGGCTCTTCGACGCCCGCACCGCCCGGCAGCTCGCCGACCGGCTGACCACCCTGCTGGCGGCCGCCGCCGACGCGCCCGACACGGCCGTCGGGGCGCTGCCGCTGATGACCGGGCAGGAGCGGGAGCGGGTCCTGCGGCAGGGGCGCGGCGAGCCGCTGCCCGGGCCCGACACCACCTTCACCGCCCTGTTCGAGGAGCAGGCCGCCCGCACCCCGGACGCCACCGCGCTGGTCGCCCGCGACGCCACCCTGGACTTCGCCGCGCTCAACACCCGGGCCAACCGCCTCGCCCGCCACCTGGCCGCCCTCGGCGCCGGCCCCGAGCAGGTGGTCGCCGTCCGGCTGCCGCGCACCTCCGACCTGCTGGTGGCGCTGTTCGCGGTGCTCAAGGCCGGCGCCGTCCTCCAGTTCGTCGACCCGGACCTGCCCGAGGAGCGGGCCGCCCTGCTGCTCGACGACACCCGGCCGCGCACGGTGCTGACCGAGCACACCCTGCGGGAGGTGCCGTGGGAGGCCCTGCCCGGCCACGACCTCACCGACGCCGAACGGACCGCCCCGCTGCTGCCCGGGCACGCCGCCTACCTGATCCACACCTCCGGCTCCACCGGCCGTCCCAAGGGCGTGGTCGTCGAGCACCGCCAGCTGGTCAACCTCTGCCGCGACCACCGGGAGGGGATGCTCGCCCCGCACACCGCCGACGGCAGCCGGCTGAAGGTCGCCCTCAGCGCCTCCCTCTCCTTCGACACCAGCTGGGAGGGCCCGCTGCTGCTGGTCTCCGGCCAGGAACTCCACCTGATCGACGAGGACGTCCGGCTGGACCCGCAGGCCTTCCTCGCCCGGATCGTCGACCAGCGGCTCGACGTCGTCAACGTCACCCCCTCCCTGCTGCGCGAACTCACCACCGCCGGACTGTTCGCCCCCGCCCCCCACCACCCCCGGCTGCTGCAGCTCGGCGGCGAGGCGATCCCCGCCGCCACCTGGCGGGACCTGTGCGCGGCCCAGGCCGAGTACGGCATCAGCACCTACAACCTGTACGGGCCCACCGAGTGCACCGTCGACGCCGCCTACGCCCGCTGCGCGGACCACCCCGGGCGCCCGGTGATCGGCCGGCCGGGCCGCGGCGTCACCGCCCACGTGCTCGACGGCGCGCTGCGCCCGGTGCCGCCGGGGATGCCCGGGGAGCTGTACCTGGCCGGGGAACAGGTCGCCCGCGGCTACCTGAACCGGCCCGGGCTGACCGCCGGCCGCTTCCTCGCCGACCCGTTCGGCGCCCCCGGCACCCGGATGTACCGCACCGGCGACCTGGCCCGCTGGGACGCCGAAGGACAGCTGGAGTTCCTCGGCCGGGCCGACGAGCAGGTCAAGATCCGCGGCTTCCGGATCGAGCCCGGCGAGGTGGAGGCCGCCCTGCTGACCCACCCCGACCTCGCGGACTGCGCCGTCGCCGCCCGCGAACAGGGCGGCCGGACCCTGCTGGTCGGCTACCCGGTGCCGGCCGGCGACCGGGTGCCGCCCGCCGAGGAACTGCGGGCCTGGCTGCGCCGCACCCTGCCCGACCACCTGGTGCCCACCGCGTTCGTCCCGCTGGCCCGCGTCCCGCGCACCGTCAGCGGCAAGACCGACCGGCGGGCCCTGCCCGCCCCGCCCGCCCAGCCGGACCGCACCACCCCGTACGTCGCCCCGCGCCCCGGCACCGAGCAGCGGCTCGCCGCGATCTGGGCCGAGGTGCTGGGCGTGGAACGGGTCGGCGCCCGGGACAACTTCTTCGCCCTCGGCGGCGACTCCATCCTCAGCATCCAGATCGTCTCCCGGGCCCGCGCCGCCGGCCTCGCCCTCACCACCAAGGACGTCTTCCGCTACCAGAACGTCGCCGAACTCGCCCTGTGCGCCGGTGAGTCGTCGGTACGGGCGGAGGCGGACGAGGCCGAGCCCGCCGAGGCGCCGCTCACCCCGATCCAGCACTGGTACCTCGACGGCCGCCGGGAGGGCGAGGCGCTGCGCTTCACCATGACCCAGCGGCTGGCCCTGGCCCCGGGCACCGACCCGGCCGCCCTGCGGACCGCGGTGCTCGCCCTGGCGGAGCACCACCCGGCGCTGCGCACCCGCTTCCGCCGGGGCGGAACCGGCTGGCACCAGGAGGTCCTGGAGCAGGCACCGGACGGGGTCTTCACCCACCACCCGGCCACGGCGGAAGCGCAGGTGCAGCGCGCCGCCGACGAGGCGCAGCGCTCCCTCGACCCGGTCGAGGGCCGGATGCTGCGCGCCCTGTTCTTCGACGACGGCGCCGACCGGGCCGGCCAGCTCGTCCTGACCATCCACCACCTGGCCGTCGACGGCGTCTCCTGGCGCATCCTGCTCGCCGACCTCGAAGCGGCCTACCGCGCCGCCCGCACCGGCGCACCCGTCCGGCTGCCCGAGCCGGGCACCTCCTGCACCCGCTGGGCCGCCCGGCTGGAGCGGCACACCCGCTCCGGCGCCCTGGACGGCGACAGCGCGTACTGGACCCGCACCGGCGAGGCCCCGGCCGGGCTGCCCGAGGGGCGGCCCGGCCCCAACACCCACGGCACCGCCGCCACCGTCACCGTCACCCTGGACGAGCGGACCACCGAGGCGCTGCTGCGGCACGTCCCGGAGGTCTACCGCACCCAGGTCAACGACGTCCTGCTCAGCGCGCTGGGCCGCACCCTGGCCCGCTGGTGCGGCCGCGACTGCGTACTGATCGGGGTGGAGGGCCACGGCCGCGAGGACCTCTTCGCCGACCAGGACCTCTCCCGGACGGTCGGCTGGTTCACCGCCGAGTTCCCGCTCGCCCTGCACGTCGACCCCGGGGCCGGCTGGCACGACACCCTGCGCTCGGTCAAGGAGCAGCTGCGCGCCGTCCCGCTGCGCGGACTCAGCCACGGCGCCCTGCGCCACCTGCACCCGTCCGCCCTGCCGGCCGACGCGGCCGCGCCGCTGATCGGCTTCAACTACCACGGCCAGTGGGACAGCCGCAGCGCCGCCGCCGACGGGCTGCTGCGCGGCTCGCTGCCCCCGGCCGGACGGGACACCGACCCCGACGAGCCCCGCCCCCACCTGCTGGACGTCATCGGGGCGGTCCAGGACGGCCGGCTCGAACTGGGCTGGACCTACCCCGCGGCCCGCTACGACGAGGCCACCGTCCGCGCCCTCGCCGAGCAGACCCTCCAGGCGCTGCGCGAGCTGGCCGAGCACTGCGCGAGCCCCGGCGCCGGCGGCCGCACCCCGTCCGACTTCCCGCTGGCCGGCCTCGACCAGGAGCGGCTGGACACCCTGGTCGGCGACGGCCGCGACACCGAGGACGTGCTGCCGCTCACCCCCCTGCAGTCCGGCATGCTCTTCCACGGCCTGGTCGACGAGGACGGCGCCTACGTGGACCGGATCGCCGTACGGCTGGCCGGCGTCGCCGACCCGGCGGCCTTCGCCGCGGCCTGGCAGCAGGTCGCCGACCGCACCCCGGCGCTGCGCACCTCCGTGCACTGGCGCGGCCTGCCGCACCCCGTCCAGCTGGTCGCGCGCCGAGCCGCCCTGCCCGTCCGCCACCTGGACTGGCGCGCGCTGACGGCCGAACAGCGCGCCCAGGGGACCGAACGGCTGCTCGCCGAGGAGCGGGCCGCCGGGCTGGACCTGGGCACCGCGCCGCTCAGCCGGCTGGCCCTGGCCGCGCTGCCCGGCGAGGAGGTGCTGCTGCTCTGGTCCACCCACCACGTGATCCTGGACGGCTGGAGCACCGGACAGCTGCTCACCGAGGTGTGCGAGGAGTACGCGGCGCTCACCGGCGGACCGCAGGCGCCCCGCCCGGTCCGGCGCCCGTTCGCGGACTTCCTGGCCTGGCTGCGCGAGCAGGACGAACAGGCCGCCGAGGACCACTGGAGCGGCGCCCTGGCCGGGTTCACCGAACGGACCGCGCTGCCCTACGACCGCCGGCCCGCCGGAGCGCACCGGGCCCGGGCCACCGCCGCCGTCCACCGCGCCCTCGACGAGGCGCTCTCCGCCCGGCTGCGGGAGAACGCCGCCGCCGCCGGACTGACCGTCAACACCGTGGTCGAGGGGGCCTGGGCGCTGCTGCTGGCCCGCTACGGCGGCACCGCGGACGTCGTCTTCGGCACCACCGTCTCCGGGCGGCCGGCCGAACTGCCCGGCGTCGAGACGATGATCGGCCTGTTCATCAACACCGTGCCGGCCCGGGTCCGGCCGCCCGCGACCGGCGGCGTGCTGCCCTGGCTGCGGGACCTCCAGGACCGGCAGAGCGACGGCCGCCGCCACGACCACCTGGCGCTGCCCCGGATCCAGGCGCTGAGCGAACTGCCCGCCGGGGAACCGCTGTTCGACAGCATGCTGGTGTTCGAGAACTACCCCGTCGACGAGTCGGCCGCGGACCGCACCGGCGTGCGGGTGGTCGAGGTGCGCGCCGACGACGCCACCACCTTCCCCTGGTGCCTGCGCGCCCACCTCAGCGGGCAGCTCGCCTTCGACCTGGCCTACGACCCCGCCCTGTTCGACGACGGCACCGTCCGGGACGCCGCCGACCGCCTCGCCCTGCTGCTGACCGCCCTCGCCGACGGCCTGGACGGCGACCTCGCCGCGCTGGACCCGCTCACCGCGGCCGACCGCGAACTGCTGGCCGCCTGGCACGCCACCGCCCGCCCGCCGGTGCCGCGCAGCCCGCTGGGGATCTTCGCCGAGCAGGCCCGCCGCACCCCCGACGCCCCCGCCGTGCGCGACGGCGAGCGGGAACTGACGTACCGCGGGCTCGACGACTGGTCCGACCGGCTGGCCGCCCGGCTGCTCGCCGACGGCCTGGCCCCCGAGGACCGGGTGGCGCTGGCGATGGACCGCGGCACCGAACTCGTCGTCGCCCAACTGGCCGTCCTCAAGGCGGGCGGCGCCTACCTGCCCGTCGACCTTCGCGCCCCCGAGGAGCGCCGCCGCGCCCTGCTCGACCGGGCCGGCGCCGCCCACCGGCTGACCGCCGAACAGGTCGCCGCCGCACGGACCGGTGAGGCCGCCCCGCACCT
Source organism: Kitasatospora sp. NPDC048715 (assembly GCF_043198905.1). Taxonomy (NCBI): domain Bacteria; kingdom Bacillati; phylum Actinomycetota; class Actinomycetes; order Kitasatosporales; family Streptomycetaceae; genus Kitasatospora; species Kitasatospora sp. NPDC048715. The sequence continues at coordinate 121,674 of NZ_JBICVH010000002.1, forward strand.
TCCGCCCGCCGACCCCGACCGGCTGGCGTACGTGATGTACACCTCCGGCTCCACCGGCGAACCCAAGGCCGTCGCCGTCCGGCACCGCGACGTGGCCTCGCTCGCCACCGACAGCCGCTTCACCGACGGCAGCTGCGCCCGGGTGCTGCTGCACTCGCCGGTCGCCTTCGACGCCGCCACCTTCGAGGCGTGGGCGCCTCTGCTGAACGGCGGCTGCGTGCTCGTCGCCCCCGCCGGCCCGGTGGACGCCGCACTGCTGCGCCGCCTCGCCGGACCGGACGGACCGACGGCGCTGTGGCTCACCGCCGGACTGTTCCGGCTGCTCGCCCAGGACGCGCCGGACTGCTTCACCGGCCTGCGGGCCCTGTGGACCGGCGGCGACGTGGTGCCCGCCGCCGCCGTGCGCCGCGTCCTGGCGGCCTGCCCCGGACTGACCGTCACGGACGGCTACGGCCCCACCGAGACCACCACCTTCGCCACCGCCCACGCCCTCCCGGACGCCGCGGCCGTACCCGACACCGTCCCGATCGGCCGCCCGCTGGACGACCGGCGGGTGCACGTCCTGGACGGCCGGCTGCGGCCCGTCCCGCCGGGCTGCGCGGGCGAGCTCTACCTGGCCGGCGAGGGCCTGGCCCGCGGCTACCTCGGCCGCCCCGGCGCCACCGCCGCCCGCTTCCTCGCCGACCCCTCCGGCCCGCCCGGTGCCCGGATGTACCGCACCGGGGACCTCGCCCGGCGCCGCCCCGACGGCACCGTCGAGTTCCTCGGCCGCGCCGACGACCAGGTGAAGATCCGCGGCTTCCGGGTCGAGCCCGGCGAGGTGGAGGCCGCCCTCGCCGCCCACCCGAAGGTCACCGACGTCGCCGTGGTCGTCCGGGAGGACCGGCCCGGCGCCCGCCGGCTGGTCGCCTACCCGGTAGGCGCCGTCGACCCCGAGGAACTGCGGGCCTTCGCCGCCCGCACCCTGCCCGACTACCTCGTCCCGGCCGCCGTCGTCCCGCTCCCCGCCCTCCCGCTGAGCCGCAACGGCAAGGTCGACCGCGCCGCCCTCCCGGCGCCCGAGGAGCGGCCCGGCCACGGGCGCCGCGCCCGCGTCGAACCGCGCACCGCCGCCGAACACCGCACCGCCGAGGTCTTCGCCGAGGTCCTCGGCATCCGCCCGCCCGGCACGGACGAGGACTTCTTCGCACTGGGCGGCGACTCCATCCTCAGCATCCGGCTCGCCGCCCGCCTCGCCGAGGCCTTCGGCGCCGACCTCGGCCCCCGCGCGGTCTTCGACCACCCCACCCCGGCCGGCCTGGCCCGGCTGCTCACCGAGGCGTCCGGCACCCCGGCCCGCCCGCCCGTCGTCCCGGTGCCCCGCACGGGCGCGGCCCCGATGTCCCACGCCCAGCAACGCCTCTGGTTCCTGGAGGAGTTCACCCCCGGCGTCGCCGAGAACGTCGCGCTCGCGCTGCGGCTGCGCGGCACCCTCGACCCCGGCGCCCTCGGCGCGGCCCTGGACGCCCTGACGGCCCGGCACGAGTCGCTGCGCACCACCTTCGACAGCGTCGACGGCCACGGCGTCCAACTGGTCAACCCGCCGCACGTCGTCCCGCTGCCGCTGCACGACCTCTCCGGCCGGCCCGCCGACGAACGGCCGCAGGCCCTGCGCGACCTGCTCGCCGCCGAACGCGCCCGCCCCTTCGACCTGCGCCGCGGACCCCTGCTGCGCGCCACCCTGGCCCGGCTGGCCGACCACGAACACGTGCTGGCGCTGACCCTGCACCACATGGTCACCGACGGCTGGTCCACCGGCGTGCTGCTCACCGACCTCGCCCACCTCTACCGTGCCGAACTCGACTCCACGGAAGCCGAGTTGGCGCCACTGCCGGTGCAGTACGCCGACTACGCCCACTGGCAGCGCACCGAAGGGGCCCCCAGCGGGGAACAGCTCGCGTACTGGAAGCGCCAACTGACCGGCGTGGTACCGCCGCGGCTGCCCACCGACCGGCCCCGGCCCGCGGTGCGCACCGCCAACGCCGCCAACGCCGCCACCGTCCGCCTGGAACTGCCCGCCGACACCGCCCGCCGGCTGGCCGAGGTCGGCCGGGAGCGCGGCGCCACCCTGTTCACCACCCTGGTCGCCGCGTCCCAGGCCTACCTGGCCCGGCTCTGCGGGGACACCGACATCACCGTCGGCACCATCACCTCCGGCCGGCACCGGCCCGAGATCCAGCAGCTGGTCGGATTCTTCGTCAACACCCTGGTGCTGCGCTCCCGGGTGGAACCCGGCCAGTCCTTCGACGCCCTCCTCGGCGAGGTGCGGCAGACCGTCCTGGACGCCTTCGCCCACCAGGACGTGCCCTTCGAGAAGGTGGTCGACGAGGTCCAGCCGGTGCGCGACACCAGCCGCAGCCCGCTCTTCCAGGTCCACGTGGTGCTCCAGAACGCGCCGTCCGCCGAACCCGACCTGCCGGGCCTCGACGTGACCGGCATCGAGCCCGACGCCGTACGGACGGCCTTCGAACTGGTGCTGGAGTTCGTCGAGACCGGGAGCGGCGCGCTGCACGGCCTGCTCACCTACAACACCGACCTGTTCGACCCGGCCACCGTCGAGCGGATGGCCGGCCAGCTCGCCACCCTGCTGACCGCCGTCGCCCAGGACCCGGCCCGCGCCGTCGGCGCGCTGCCGCTGGCCGGACCGGACACGCCGCCCGCCGAGACCGGCGGCACCTTCCGCCCGGTGCCCGAAGCCACCCTGCCCGAGCTGTTCGAGCGCCGGGCCGCCGCCACCCCCGACGCACCCGCCCTGCTCGACGGCGAGCGCGAACTCGGCTACGCCGAACTGGACCGGGCCGCCAACCGGCTGGCCCACCACCTCATCCGGCGCGGCGTCGGGCCCGAGCGGCTGGTCGCCCTCGCACTGCCCCGCTCGGCGGCCATGGTGGTCGCCCAGCTCGCCGTCGCCAAGGCCGGCGGCGCCTTCCTCCCGGTCGACCCGGACTACCCGGCGCCCCGGCGCGCGTTCATGATCCGCGACGCCGCCGCCCACCTGGTGCTCGACGACCCGGACGGGGTCTGGACCGCCGAAGGCCCGGACACCGCCCCCACCGACGCCGACCGCACCACCGCCCTCACCCCCGCCCACCCGGCCTACGTCATCTACACCTCCGGCTCCACCGGCACCCCCAAGGGCGTCCTGGTGACCCACGCCGGCCTCGCCGTCTTCGCGGCCGCCGCCGCCGAGCAGTACGCCGTCGGCCCCGGCGACCGGGTACTCCAGTTCGCCTCGCCCAGCTTCGACGCCTCCGTGCTGGAACTGTGCATCTCCCTGCTCTCCGGGGCCGCCCTGGTCACCGGCGAGGAAGGACCGCTGGTCGGCGAACGGCTCGCCGAGGTCCTCGCCGCCCGCCGGATCAGCCACACCCTGATCCCCCCGGCGGCCCTGGCCACCGTGGAACCCGCGACCGCTGCCGCCCTGCCCGACCTGCGCACCCTGGTGGTCGGCGCCGAGGCCTGCCCGGCCGACCTGGTCGACACCTGGGCCCCCGGCCGACGGATGATCAACTCCTACGGCCCCACCGAGGCCACCGTCGTCGCCAGCTGGACCGGCCCGCTCACCCCCGGCACCGGCACCCCCGCGATCGGCCGGCCCAGCGGCGCCACCCGCGCGTACGTCCTGGACACCGCCCTGCGGCCGGTGCCGCCCGGCGTCACCGGGGAGCTCCACCTGGCCGGCCCCGGCCTCGCCCGCGGCTACCTCGGCCGCCCCGGCCTCACCGCCCAGCGCTTCCTGCCCGACCCGTACGGCGCCCCCGGCGACCGGATGTACCGCACCGGGGACCTCGCCCGCCGCGACGCCGACGGCCAACTCCGGTTCGCCGGCCGCGCCGACGAACAGATCAAGCTGCGCGGCTTCCGCATCGAACCCGGGGAGATCGAGAGCGCCCTGCGCCGCAGCCCCCTGGTGCGCGACGCCGTCGTCACCGTCCGCGCCGACGGCCCCGGCGGCGGACGGCTCGTCGGCTACGTCGTCCCGACCGACGCCACCGCGGGCGCGCCAGCCCTCGAACTCCGGCTCCACCTGGCCGAAACCCTGCCTCCCCACCTGGTCCCCGCGGCCTTCGTCCCGCTGGCCGCCCTGCCGCTCACCCCCAACGGCAAACTCGACCGCCGGGCCCTGCCCGACCCCGGGCCCGCCCACGCCACCGCCGGCCCGGGCCGGGCGCCGGAGACCGACCTCGAACGCCGGATCGCCCGGATCTGGGCCGACGTCCTCGGCCTCGACGAGGTCGGCGCCGACGACAACTTCTTCCTGCTCGGCGGCGACTCCATCCTCAGCATGCAGGTGGTGTCCCGGCTGCGCCGCGACGGCCTCCACCTGGCCACCCGGGACCTGTTCAGCCACCAGACCGTGGCCGAACTCGCCACCGTCGTGCGCACCGCCACCGAACGCGCGGACGACGGCCCGGTGACCGGCGGCCTGCCGCTCACCCCCATCCAGGAGTGGTTCCTGACCACCCCGCGCGCCGCCCACCACCACTTCAACCAGTCCACCCTGCTCGAACTCGGCGCCGACCCCGACCCGACGGCGCTGCGCGCCGCCCTCGACGCCCTGCTGGAACACCACGACGCGCTGCGCATGCGCTTCACCCGCGACGAGGCCGGCTGGCACCAGTTCAACCCGCCGCCCGCCCCCGCCGAGGACCTCCTGATCCGCTACGACCTGACCGGGCAGAGCGCCGAGGCCGCCGACGCGGCCATGGCCAAGGCCGCCGACGAACTCCACGCCGGCTTCGACCTGGCCCACGGCCCGCTGCTGCGCGCCGCCCTGTTCACCGGCCACCCGGAGCACCCCGCCCTGCTGCTCCTGGTCGCCCACCACCTGGTCGTCGACGCCGTCTCCTGGCGGGTGCTGCGCGACGACCTGGAGAGCGCCCACCGGCAGGCCGTCCGCGGCGGGGCGATCACCCTGGGGGAGCGCGGCACCTCCTTCCGGGACTGGGCGCACCGGCTCGCCGGCCACGTCGCCGACGGCGGCCTGGACCACGAACTCCCGTACTGGGAGGAGGCGGTGAGCGCCCGGACGGCCCTGCCCGGCGGCCCGGCCGACCCGGGCGGCGCCGCGAGTGACGACACCGCCGACGACGATGTCGCGAGCGACGGCGCCGAGAGCGTCGCGGTCACCGTCGAACTCGACGAGGCGGACACCGAGTCACTGCTGCGCGCCGCCCCCGCCGCCTACCGCACCCGGGTCAACGACGTGCTGCTCGCCGCGCTCGCCCTCGCCCTGGCCCGCTGGAGCGGACAGCAGCGGATCGCCCTGGACCTGGAGGGACACGGCCGGGAGGACCTGCTGGAGGGCGTCGACCTGTCCCGCACGGTCGGCTGGTTCACCACCGTCCACCCCGTCGCCTTCCACGTCCCCGACCCCGACCGGCCCGATCCGGACCGCGACTGGCGCGCCCTGGTGAAGTCCGTGCGCCGGCAGCTGCGCGCGGTGCCCGGCAACGGCCTGGGCTTCGGCGCCCTGCGCACCTTCGGCACCCCCGAGGTCCGCGAGCGCCTCGCCGCCGGCGGGCACGGCCAGGTCGTCTTCAACTACCTCGGCCAGTGGGACGCCCGGCCCGAGACCGCCGGCGACGGCCTGGTCCGCGCCGAACTCGGCTCCTTCGGCCAGGACCACGACCCCCGGGACGGCGGCTCCCACCCGTTGGAGGTGGTCGGCGCGGCCCAGCACGGCCGCCTCGCCTTCACCTGGCACCACCGGCCCGCCGTGCACGACACCGGGGCCGTCCGCCGGGCGGCCGAGGACTTCGCCGCCGCCCTGCGGCAGATCGCCCGGCACGCCCGGGAAAGCCACTGACCGCACACCACCACCGACACCCGTTCGTCCGACGACAGAGGAGCCCGACATGGACGAGAACACCCGCTACCAGGTGCTGCGCAACGACGAGGAGCAGTACTCCCTCTGGCCCGCCGACCTCGACGTCCCGGCCGGCTGGCAGCCCGTCGGGACCGAGGGCACCGAGGCCGAGTGCACCGCCTACGTCGACGAGGTGTGGACCGACATGCGCCCGAAGAGCCTGCGCGATCGCATGGAGAACGCCGGAGCCTGACCGGCCGCACGGACGGGGCCGCCGGTCGCGCCGCGCCGACCGGCCCCGTCCCGGCCACCGCGCCACCCACCACCGCGCCACTCCACCACTTCACCGCTGAACGACCGCACCACCGAGCCGCCGCACCACCACGACCCGAGGAGAGCACCATGACCCCTCCGTTGCGCACCGAGCACCTGGACTTCATCCCCTACCGGCCCGAGGACGAGGACGCCTTCGTCTCCCTGCTGCGCAACGCGGACGTGTGCCGCTGGATGGGCCAGGACCTCGTGCCCGAGCCGGACATCCGCACGCTGTTCCGCGCGATCCTGACCGACGTCTACCCGCAGAACCTCTTCGACATCTGGGGCCTCTGGCTGGACGGGGCGTACGCGGGCCACGCCGAGGTCAAGCGCACCGGGAACGTCGACGGCCACGAGCTGGTCACCGCGCTCGCCCCGGAGTTCTGGGGCCGCGGCCTGGGCGCCGAGGCGGTGCGCGGCCTGATCCGCTACGCCGGTGACGAGCTGGGCCTCAAGGAGGTCTACGGCATGGTCGGCGCCGAGAACACCCCGAGCCTGACGATGAGCCACCGGCTCGGCTTCCGGCACCTGCGCGACGTCGTCGGCGACGACGGCTCGGTGACGAAGCTGCTGGCCATCTCCACCACCGACGAGGCCTGACCCCGGCCGCCCCCGCCGGCTCGGTACCCGGGACCGCGGCAGGGACGGGATACCTCCGCCCGGGTGATGTTGCCGCCCCGCGTGTCCGGCCTTGCGGTGAAGTCCGTGCGCTGCTGGTTTGCTGTCCGGCGGGGTTCCGACGGTGCGGCTCTCGTTCCGGCGGCCCAGGCCGGGCGCGGTCGCCGTCTCTCCTCACAACGGGAGGCCGGTGAGCCCGCCCGTTCACGGACGGTTCCGGAGCTGGAGGTGACGGGTGGTCGGGGCCCGACAAGGGGGCGGACCGCCCGGGGAGGACCCCGCGCGGGGCCGGGGCGGCACAAGGGTGCGGGATCTGCCCGGGCGCGGTGCCAGGAGGCTGCGCGGGGCGGCCCGAACCGTCGGCCGGTCCCTCGCCTCGGCCGGCGCGGCCCTCGCCGCCCGGGCCGGTCGGATGCCCCCTCCACCCGGCCCGTTCCGCCGGGGGTTCTGGCGCAGCCCGATCCGCGGGCCGTGGCTCACCTCCGTGTTCGGGTTCGTCCTGCTCGCCGGGATCCCGGTGCTGTTCGTGACCGGGGCGCTGTCCTACGCCGCGTACAACCCCGGCCTCGGCCGGCTCAACGACCAGACGCCGGAGAAGGGGCTGCTGGGCTTCTACCTCTTCGACTGGCCCACCGATCCGTCCTGGCTGTACCGGCTCACCCAAGGCGTGCACGTGACGCTCGGCGTCGTGCTGGTTCCGGTGCTGCTGGCCAAGCTGTGGTCGGTGATCCCGAAGCTCTTCACCTGGCCGCCCGTCCGCAGCGCCGCGAACGTGCTGGAGCGGCTGTCGCTGCTGATGCTCGTCGGCGGCGCCGTGTTCGAGTTCGTGACCGGGATCCTCAACATCCAGCTGCACTACGTCTTTCCGGGATCCTTCTACCCGCTGCACTTCTACGGTGCGTGGGTGTTCATCGCGGCCTTCGCCGTCCACGTGGTCCTCAAGCTGGGCAGCGCGAGCCGTGCCCTGCGGTCGCGTCCGCTGCTGGCGGAGCTGCGGACCGGGCTCGCGGCGACCGGGCCGGAGCCCTCCGACGGCGGGGGCCTGGTGGCGGCCTCGCCGGCCGTGCCGACGACCTCCCGGCGCGGTGCGCTCGCCCTGGTGGGAGGCGGCTCGCTCGTCCTGTTCGCGGTGACGGCCGGGCAGAGCCTGGGCGGCAGCCTCCGCGCGACCGCGCTCCTGGCGCCGCACAACCGGGCCCCCGAGCAGGGCCCGAACGGTTTCCAGATCAACAAGACCGCCGCCGCCGTCGGGATCACCCCGCAGCTCGTCGGGCCCGACTGGCGCCTCGAACTGCACGGCACCGCGGGGCCGTTGGTCCTCACCCGGGAGCAGTTGCTGGCCATGCCGCAGCGGTCGGCCCGGCTGCCGATCGCCTGCGTGGAGGGCTGGTCCACCGAGGACCAGCTGTGGAGCGGACTGCGGCTGGCCGACCTGGCGGCCCTGGCCGGCCTGCCCGGTGCGGCCGAGGTGCTGGTGGAGTCGGTCCAACCACCCGGCCCCTTCACCTCGGTGCTGCTGCGGGGCAACCAGATCCGCGACCTCCGGTCCCTCCTGGCCCTGCACGTCAACGGAGTCGACCTGTCGCTCGACCACGGCTTCCCGGCCCGGATCATCGTCCCCGCCAACCCCGGTGTGAACAACACCAAGTGGGTCGGCCGACTCACCTTCAGGGCGTGACCGTGGCCCGACCCGCCCGCCTCACCCGCTGGTACGGCGCAGGGCCGATGCACCTGCTCGTGCTGCTCGCCTCGTTCGCGCTCACCGGTTACGCCGCCGAGCGGCTGGTGTCCGACCGGGCCCTCGCGGTGGTGGTCTGGTTCGTCGGCGGGGCCCTCGTCCACGACCTGGTCCTGCTGCCGCTCTACTCGCTCGCCGACCTCTCCGCCCGGTCCGTCCTGCGCCACCGCCACGAGCGGGCTCCGACCGTCGAGTGGATCAACTACCTGCGGGTACCGGTCGTCCTGTCCGGCCTCCTGCTGCTCGTCTGGTTCCCCCTCGTCCTGAACCTGTCCGAGCCGTACCCGGGGGCCACCGGGCTGTCGGAGGAGGTCTACCTCGGCCGGTGGCTCGCCGTCAGCGGAGTCCTGTTCGGCGCGGCGGCCGTCGCCCTCGCGCTCAAGCTCCGCCGCGTCGGCCGATCCCGACGGTCCGCGCCCGGGTGAGCGGCGGGCCGGCCCGTACCGGTGGTGCGGGGTTCGTGAACCGTAAGAACGGATGTCGAGACCCGAGGCCCGCTGGTTCCCGCAGTGGCCGGAACGGTCTCGCCGAGAGAGAGGTGGAACACATGACGCCACGTGGAGACGCGCCGCGGGCCGAGGTCGGTGTGATCGGCGGCTCGGGCTTGTACGCGCTGCTGGACGAGGTGACCGAGGTGCGGGTCGACACGCCGTACGGGCCGCCGAGCGACGCGCTGTTCCTGGGCGAGGTGGCCGGTCGCCGGGTCGCCTTCCTGCCCCGGCACGGGCGCGGGCACACGCTGCCGCCGCACCGGATCGACTACCGGGCCAACCTCTGGGCGCTGCACGCGCTGGGGGTGCGGCAGGTGTTCGGACCGTGCGCGGTGGGCGGGCTGCGGCCGGAGTACGGGCCCGGCACGCTGCTGGTGCCGGACCAGTTCGTGGACCGGACCGCGGGCCGGGTGCAGACCTTCTACGACGGGCGGCCGCTGCCGGACGGCTCCGTCCCCGAGGTGGTGCACGTGCCGATGGCCGACCCGTACTGCCCGGCGGGGCGGCGGGCGGCCCTGGACGCCGCCGCCGCGGCGGCCTGGGGGCCGGTGGACGGCGGCACCCTGGTGGTGATCGAGGGGCCGCGCTTCTCGACCCGCGCCGAGTCCCGCTGGTTCTCCGCGAACGGCTGGTCGGTGGTCGGCATGACCGGGCACCCGGAGGCCGCGCTGGCGCGTGAACTAGGCCTCTGCTACAGCACGTTGGCGCTCGTCACCGATCACGACGCCGGAGTCGTGGCAGGCGAGGGCGTCACCCAGGCCGAGGTGCTGAAGGTCTTCGCGGGCAACGTCGACCGGCTGCGCACGGTGCTGTTCAAGGCGATCGAGCTGCTGCCCGTCGACCGGGACTGCGTCTGCTCGCACGCCCTGGACGGTCTCACCACCGGCCTTCCGGGCGTCCCCGGAGCCTGACCGGACCGCGAACGGCGGCGCCGCCGGTCCTCGGTGACGGGCCACCGCGGTGGCAGGGTGGGCGCGTGCTCACCCGACGCCTCCTGCCCTGTGTCCTCGCCCTCGCCGCGCTGACGGCGGCCCTGGCACTGACCGTGACCGGCGGCGGGACGCTCGCCGACCGGGCGCCGCTGTACGGCTGGTACGCCCTCGACGCGGCGCTGTTCACCCTCGCGCTCGTCCTGCTCCGCGGGGTGGGCGACCGTCACGTGGTGCCGCTCGTCCTGGCCGGGAGCGTCGCCGTCGCCGCCGTGGGGCTGTTGGCGCCACCGCGCACCAGCGACGACGCCTACCGGTACGTGTGGGACGGCCGCGTCCAGGCGGCCGGCACCTCGCCCTACGCGCGCACCCCGGACGACCCGGCGCTGGCCCGGTTGCGCGATCCGGGCCTGTTCCCGGCGGGTGACGGCTGCGCGGGGTGGGACGAGCGGCGGACCGCGGACGGCGACTGCACCCGGATCAACCGGCCCGCCGTGCACACCATCTACCCGCCGGTCGCGGAGGCGTGGTTCCTCGCCGTGCACCCGTTCGGCGGCGGCGTCCGCGGTGTGCAGGCCGCAGGGGCCGTGCTGGCCGTGGCCACCACCGGCGCACTGCTGGCGGCACGGCGGGGCGGCCGACGCGCCGCGCTGTGGGGCTGGTGCCCCGGAGTGACGGTGTGGGCGGTCAACGACGCGCACGTCGACACCCTCGGTGCGCTCCTGATGGTGGCCGGACTGGGCTTCTCCGCCCGTCGCCGGGCCGGTGCCGGCGGCGCCCTGCTCGGCGCGGCGGTCGCGACCAAGCTGCTGCCGGCGCTCGCCCTGCCCGGAGCACTCTCCGGGCTGCTGGCCCGGCGTCCGACCAGGTCCGACGTGCTGCTGCTCGCAGTGGCCCTCGGGACGTTCGTGGCGGTCTATCTGCCCTACCTCGTCGCCTCCGGGCCCGGTGTGCTGGGGTACCTGCCCGGATACCTGCGCGAGGAGGGGTACGAGCAGGGGCACCTCGACCGGTTCGGCCTCCTGCGGATCGTCGTCGCCGACCGGTGGGCCCCGTGGGCGGCCGTGCTGGTGCTGGCGGTGGTGGCGCTGTGGGTGCTGCTGCGCGGCGATCCCGGCCGTCCGTGGCGCGGCGCCCTGCTGGTGACCGGAACGGCGCTGCTGGTCGTCGCGCCGAGCTACCCCTGGTACGGCCTGCTGGTGGTGGCCCTGGTCGCGCTCGACGGGCGGTGGGAGTGGCTGGCCGTTCCGGCGGCCGGACAGGCGCTCTACCTCGTCGGCGGGGCGGACGCCCAACGGTCCTCGTACGCGGTCGCGCTGGCCTGTGTGCTCGCGGTGCCGACGGCCCGTGGGCTGTCCCGCGCCGTACCGCCGCGGCCGGCGGGCGGCCCGGCGCCGGGGACGACGAAGGCCTGACCGGCCGCCGACGCTCCGAGGCGCGTGGCGCACCGCCGACCCGGAGGGGGCGGGTCGAAGCGCCCCGTCATACGAGTGTGCCGGCGGAGGACTTGCGGAGGGCGAGGAACCGCCGTCCGTGGGAGGTCCAGCGTTCGGTCTCGACGAGCCCGGCCCGGCGGGCCCGCCGGGTGACCGCCCCGGCGCCGCACCGGGCCCAGGCGAACGCCGGACCGAGGCGGCCGTCGGAACCCTCGACCCGTACGGTGATCCGTTCGTCGAGCTCCCACGGCTCGACCTCGACCAGCAGGACGCCGTCCGGTGCCAGGAGTTCGGCGCCGCGGCGCAGCAGCACGGCCGGGTCGCCGCCGATGCCGAGGTTGCCGTCCGCGAGCAGCGCACCGCCCCAGCGGCCCTCGGCGGGCAGCCGGTCGAACACGGACCGGCACAGGGCGGGGCCTCCGAGGTGGCGGGTCCGTTCCACCGCCGCCCCGGTGACGTCGACTCCCAGGGCCGGGACACCGAGGGCCAGCAGGGCGGCCACGAGCCGGCCGGGTCCGCAGCCCAGGTCCACCACCGGGGCGGCCAGGCCCACGCAGCGCCGCAGCAGGCTGTGGTCGCCTCCGGCGGCGGGGGCGCACCACCGTTCGACGTCGAGTGCGATGCGCGAGCCGTCCTCCTGGCGCAGCCACAGGGGGCCGCGTCCGGCGCGTACGGCCTCGGCGAACGGGTCGTCGATCCAGGCGGCGGCCGGGGCGGTCATCCGGCGAACTCCGGGGCGGTGTCGATCGTGCGCAGGCGCACGGCGAACCCGGTGTGCGGCGCTTCGGCCGCGACGCGGCGGGCGTCCTGGATGGTGTCCACGTCGGTCATCACCGGGAGGTGGCGGACCGTCAGGCGCTCGGCCGCGAGGCGGTCGAGCAGGACGGCGCCGGTGCGGGAGGTGGACATCGGCACCCCCCGGAGCAGGCGTCGGGCCAGCCGCTCGGTGGGGTGGGCCAGGCCGAGGGCCCAGAAGCCGCCGTCGGCCGCCGGGCCGTACCAGGCGTCCGCACCGGCGCGGTGGGCCGGGGAGAGCGACTCGGCGAGGACGGCCGGGTCCAGCTGCGGGGTGTCCATGCCGACCAGCAGGGCGGGTGATCCCGGAGCCCGCCGGGCAGCGTGGGCGAAGGCCGCCGCGAGCCGCTCGTCGAGCCCGCCGCCGCACTGCGGGACGACGTCCCAACCGGGCGGCAGCCACGGACCGGCGTCCCCGTCGAGGACGAGCAGCCGCCGGCCGGCCGGCATCCGGTCGAGAGCGGCGAGGGTGTCGACGAGGGCGGCCCGGGCCAGCGCCGCCGCCTGCCCCGGACTGCACGGCGGGGTGAGACGTGTCTTCACCCGGCCCGGAACCGGCGCCTTGGCGATGACCAGCAGGGTGGGCGGCGGTGCGGCCAGCACGGCCCGCATGTCGCGTACGGCCTGACGGGTGCCGCGCACGGTCCCGGTGACCTTGGAGCGGCCGGAGCGCGGCAGGTAGTCGACGTCGGTCTCGGTGATCCGCATCCCGGCCGCCGAGGCGGCGAGCACCATTTCGAGCGGATAGCCGGAGCGGCGGTCGCCCAGCCCGAGGGCGATCAGCCGCTCCCGCCGGGCGGCCCGCATCGGTCCGAGGTCGTGCAGCGGCGCCCCGGTGAGGGCGCGCAGCCGGCGGGCGAGGACGGTGTTGGCGAGCCGGGCGTGCACCGGCCAGGCGCCGGCGGTCGCGGGACGGCGGCGGCCGAGCACGAGGTCCGCCGTGCCGGCCGCCACGGGACCGGCGACGCGGGGCAGTTGGGCCGGATCGAGCGAACCGTCGCAGTCCATGAAGCAGACCAGTCCGGCGGTCGCGGCGAGCAGACCGGCGTGGCAGGCGGCGCCGAAACCGCGCCGGGGCTCCTCGACGACGGTGGCGCCCAGCGACCGGGCCAACTCCGCCGAGCCGTCGCGCGAACCGTTGTCGACGACGATCGCGCGCCAGCCGTCCGGGACACGGCCGAGCACCCACGGCAGGGCCGCGGACTCGTCCAGACAGGGGAGGACGACATCGGCGACGGGGACGGGATGGAGGGGAGAAGTCACGCCGGTCACGCTAACCGCAGCCCGGCCCGCCGAGGCCGAACCGCGCCTTGCGGAGGTGCCACGTCGGCGAGGCTCGACCCGTCCGGGGGAGCGGACGGGATCCGGCGGCACCCGCGCACGGCTGACGCCGCGCGCCGGTCTCACGCCCGCTGCGGCGCGGCGGCGAACTCCAGCATCCCGTCGGCGAAGGAGACCCGGGCCCGCCACGTGAGTTCCGTCCGGATCCGGGCCGAGTCCGCGGTGATGTGGCGGACGTCGCCGAGCCGGTACTCGCCGGTCACCACCGGCGTCGGCCCACCGTGGGCGGCGGCCAGCGCCCGTGCCATCTCCCCGACCGTACGGACCTCGCCGCTGCCCACGTTGTAGGCCCGGGTACTGCCCGGCGGGCGGTCGCCGAGCGCCGCCAGCGCGGAGAGGTTCGCGGCGGCGACGTCCGCCACGTGGACGAAGTCCCGGCGCTGCCCGCCGTCCTCGAACACCCTGGGCGATTCGCCCCGGGCCAGGGCCGAGCGGAAGAGCGACGCCACTCCGGCGTACGGAGTGTCCCGCGGCATCCCGGGGCCGTAGACGTTGTGGTAGCGCAGGGTCAGGGCACGGCCCGCACAGGCGCGGGTCCAGGCGGAGACCAGGTGCTCCTGGGCGAGCTTCGTCGCCGCGTACACGCTGCGCGGGTCCGTCGGTGCGTCCTCCGTCACCAGGCAGGGCTGGAGTTCGGCACCGCAGCGCGGGCACGGCGGCTCGAACCGGCCGGCGTCCAGTTCGTCCGGGCGCCGTGGACCGGGTGCGACGTCCCCGTGCAGCCGGCAGCGGTAGCGACCCTCGCCGTAGACCACCATGGACCCGGCGAGGACGAGGCCGCGCACGCCCGAGTGCGCCATCGCGGCGAGCAGCACCGCCGTTCCCAGATCGTTGCAGCCCGCGTAGGCGGGCGCGTCGTCGAGGTCCGTCCCCAAGCCGACCATGGCCGCCTGGTGGCAGACCGCGTCCACTCCGGCCAGCGCCCGCTCGACCGTCGCCCGGTCCCGTACGTCCCCGTGCCGGAAGTCCACCGCCGCGGGCAACTCGGGTGGCATCCCCGAGGGATGGACGGCGGGAAGCAGCGCGTCCAGGACACGGACCTCGTGGCCCGCCGCCACGAGGCCCCGGACGACCGCCGAACCGATGAACCCGGCGCCGCCGGTGACCAGAATCCTCATGACCGGTGACGCTACCGGGCCCCGACCGCGGAACGGCCGAAGGCGGTGGCCGCGTCATGCCTCGGTCAGGGGTTCGGCCGCGCCGCCGTTGTCGGGCGGCCGACCGGGGCCGGTGCGTCCGTGCGGGCTGCGACACCTCCGGGGGAGTGCCGTCGCCGCGCGCTCGCACCCGTCGGCCGTTCGGCGTCGCGGGCGGGTCGGCCGGGGCCGTCCCGGTGCCTGATCGGGCGGCGGTCGGGCCGCACGCCAGGCCGGTCAGGCCTCCGCGGCGCCGACCAGCGGGCGGTGGCAGGCCACCGTGCGGCCGGGCGCCACCTCCCGCGGCCGGGGCTCCTCGGTGGCGCAGCGGCTGTCCGCCAGCGGGCAGCGGGTGCGGAAGCGGCAGCCGCTGGGCGGGGCGAGGGGGGAGGGCGGGTCGGCGGGGAGCAGGCCGGTGTCGCGCAGCGGGCGGCCGGGTTCGGGGACGGCGGCGAGCAGGGCGGCGGTGTAGGGGTGGGCCGGGGCGGCGAGGACGGCCTCGGTGGGGCCGCGTTCGCAGATGCGGCCGAGCTGGAGCACGGCCACCTCGTCGCTCACCGCCCGGACCACGCCGAGGTCGTGGGAGATGAAGAGGCCGGCCAGTCCGCGCTCCTCGGTGAGGTCGCGCAGCAGGTTGAGCACGGTGGCCTGGGCCGAGACGTCGAGGGCGGAGACCGCCTCGTCGGCGATCAGGACGCGCGGCCCGGCGGCCAGCGCCCGGGCGATGGCGACCCGCTGGGCCTGTCCGCCGGAGAGCTGGTGGGGCCGGCGGTCGCCGAACAGGGCGGGCGGCAGGCCGACGGCCTCCAGCTGCCGGGTGACGATCTCCTCGCGGTCGCGGGCCGGGCCGGGGTGGGCGTCGAGGGGTTCGGCGACGAGGTCGCGGACCCGGCGGCGCGGGTTGAGGGAGGAGAGCGGGTCCTGGAAGACCATCTGGAGACGGGGCCGGACCGCCCGCAGGGCCCGCGGGGAGAGCGTGGCGAGGTCGGTGCCGTCGAGGGTGACGGTGCCGGTGGTGGGCGGGGGCAGCCGCAGCAGGGCCTTGGCGATGCTGCTCTTGCCGGAGCCGGACTCGCCGACCAGGGCGAGGGTGCGGCGCGGATACAGGGCCAGGTCGACGCCGCTGACGGCGTGCAGCGGGCCGGAGCGGGTGCGGTGGACGACGCCGAGGCCGGTGGCCTCCAGGACGGCCGTACCGGCGTCGGCAGTTCCGGCGCCGGCGGTGTCGGGGGCGACGGTTTCGGGGGTGGTGGTCATGCCGCGGACTCCAGTTCCTCGGGAGCGGTGGGGTCGGCCGCGGTGAGCGGGAAGTGGCAGTCGACGGTGTGTCCGTCCGCCCCGTCCGCCCCGTCCGCCCCGTCCGCCCCGTCCGCCGCCGTGCGGGTGGGCGGCGGGGTCGTCGTGCACAGCTCCGTCGCCCGCTCGCAGCGCGGCGCGAAGGGGCAGCCGGGGATGGGCCGGGTGAGGTCGGGCGGTGAGCCGGGGATGGCGGGCAGGGTGCGGCGCAGCGGGCCGGTGACCCGCGGGACGGAGCGCAGCAGCGCCGCCGTGTAGGGGTGCCGGGGGTGCCGGGTGACGGCCTCGGTGGGGCCGGTCTCGACGATCCGGCCGCCGTACATGACGGCGATGCGGCGGGCCCGCCCGTACAGCAGGCCGATGTCGTGGGTGATCAGCAGGGTGGCCAGGCCCCGGTCGACCCGGTGCTGGTCGAGCAGGTCGAGGACGGTGCGCTGGACGGTGACGTCGAGGGCGGTGGTGGGTTCGTCGGCGAGCAGCAGGGCGGGTTCGCCGGCCAGGGCGGCGGCGATGCCGACGCGCTGGCGCAGGCCGCCGGAGAGCTCGTGCGGGTGGGCGCGGGCCCGCCGGGCGGGGTCGGGGACGTCGACGGCGGCGAGCAACTCGGCGGCGGTGCGCAGCCGTTCGCGCCGGGACAGGCGGCGCCGGTTGGTGATCGACTCGGTGACCTGGTCGGCGATCCGGACGACCGGGTTGAGCGAGGTCATCGGATCCTGGTGGACCATGGCGATGCCGGTGCCGAGCAGTTCGGCGCGCCGGGCGGGGGTGGCGGCGAGCAGGTCCTCGCCGTTCAGCCGGATCTCGCCGGTGGCGACGGCCCGGGTGGTGCGCGACCCGACGCCGAGGACGGTGCGGGCGAGCACGGACTTGCCGGAGCCGGACTCGCCGACCACGCCGAGGCACTCGCCGGCCGCGATGGTGAGGCTGACGCCGTGCAGGACGTGCAGGCTCCGCCCGTCGGGGGTGTGCAGGACGGTATCCAGCGAGCGGACGTCGAGGACGGGGGCGGAGGTCATCCGCGCGCTCCCTTCGTGGCGGTGGGCTTCGCAGCGGCGGACTTGGCTGCGGTGGGCCTGGCTGCGGCGGGAGCACCCGAACGCAGGTGCTCCCCGAGGTAGTTGAGGGCGAGGACGGTCAGGCAGAGCACCGCCGCGGGTGCCAGCGAGATCCACGGCGCGCTGCCGAGGGTGGTGCGGCCCTCGGCGATGATGCCGCCCCAGGAGGGCTCCGGCGGGCGCAGCCCGAAGCCGAGGAAGCTGAGCGAGCCCTCGGCGACGATGGCGACGGTGGTGGCGGTGAAGGCGAAGGTGAGCGCGATCGGCAGGACGTGCGGGACGATCTCGCGGCGCAGGATGCGCAGCGGGGCGGTGCCGATCATGCGGGCGGCCTGGACGAAGCCGCGCTCGGCGAGCGAGAGCACGACGGCGCGCACCACCCGGGTGAAGTGCGGGACGGTGAACAGCCCGATCAGGCCGCCGATGACGGTGAGGCCGGGGCCGCGCATCGAGACCACGATCATCACCAGGATCAGGCTGGGCACGGACATCAGCAGGTCGGTCGCGAAGCCGATGGCCTTGTCGACCGGGCCGCGGAACCAGCCGGCGGCGAGGCCGAGCGCGCCGCCGCCGAGCAGCCCGACCAGGACGGTCAGGGCGGCGACGGTGAAGGAGGCGCGGGCGCCGGCGACGGTGCGCTGCAGGATGTCCCGCCCGGAGCCGTCGGTGCCCAGCCAGTGGCCGGGGCCGGGGGCGGCGGAGGGGTGGGCGAAGTCGCCGTGCAGCGGGTCGAAGCCGGGCAGCAGGGGCAGCAGCAGGGCGGCGAGGGCGACCACGGCCAGCCAGGCCGCGGCGGCGAGCACGCCGGCCGGCGGGCGGCGGCGGGCGGTGGGGGTCCCGGCGGTGGCGGCGGTGTCGGTGGCGCTCTTGACGGTCCCGGCGGCGCTCTCGACGGTCACGGTGGTGGTCTCAGCGGTGCTCATGGGCGATCCTCGGGTCGATCGTGCGGTACAGCAGGTCGACCGCGAAGGTGGCCGCGACCACGGCGACGGCGCTGACCACCACCACGGCCTGGACGACCGGGAAGTCCCGGCCGGCGATGGCCCCGGAGACCAGGCTGCCGACGCCGGGCACCGCGAACAGCGACTCGACCAGCACCGAGCCGCCCAGCGAGGTCCCGATGCCGATCCCGATCAGCGTCACCAGCGGCAGGCTGGACGGCCGCAGGGCGCGGCGCAGCAGCAGCCGGGTGGTGCCCATGCCGCGGCTGCGGGCGGCGGCGATGTACGGCTGGTCGAGGGTGTCGAGCAGCTGCCCGCGCAGGGTGCGGGTGAACACGGCGGCCTCGGTGAGGCCGAGGGTGAGGGCGGGCAGCACCAGGTGGCGCAGGTTCTCGGCCGGGTTCTCGGTGAACGGGGTCCAGCCGGTGGCGGGCAGGACGCGCAGCTGGACGGCGGCGATCCAGATGAGCAGCAGGCCGAGGGCGAAGCCGGGCACGGCGAGCCAGCCGAAGGTGGCGGTGGTGGCGAGCCTGTCGAAGGTGCCGCCGGGCCGCCAGGCGGAGAGCAGGGCGACGGGCACGGCCAGGCAGAGCGCCACCAGCTGGGCGGCGAGGAAGAGTTCGAGGGTGACGGGGACGCGGTCGGCGAGTTCTCCGGTGACGGCCGCTCCGGTGGACAGCGAGTGGCCGAGGTCGCCGTGCAGGGCGTCGCCGATCCACTGCCAGGTGGCGGCGAGCACGTTGCGGTCCAGGCCGAGCCCGGCCTCGTAGGCGGAGATCTGCTCGGGGGTGGCGGTGGGGCCGAGGGCGGCGACGGCGGGGGAGCCGGGCATCAGGTGGGGCAGGGCGAGCGCGCCGACGGTGACCAGCAGCAGGACGGCCGCGGCGCGGCCGAGCTGCCCGCCGTACCGCAGGGCGGTCCGGGCGCCGGGGGTCACCGCTTCACCCACAGGGTGGCGGGGGAGACGTTGAGGACGGTGCGCCTGGACAGGTCGGGCAGTCCGCCGACCTTGGCGGTGCCGAGGAAGCCGACGGTGTTCTCGGTGAGGAAGACCATCGGCGCCTCGCCGACGACCCGTGCTGCAGCCTGGCCGTAGGCGGCCGAGCGCTTGGCCGGGTCGGTCGAGGCACGGCCCTCGGTGATCGCCTTCTGGGCCTCGGGGTCCGACCAACTCATGAAGTTGTACGGCGAGTTCGGCAGGTAGAGGCTGCTGAGCGCGGTGTCGGTGTCGCCGAACATGCTGGTGATGAAGTCCATCACCTGGAACTTGCGCTGGAGCATCGCGGTGCCCAGGCCCGCGTTGTCGAGCGGCTTGACGGTCATCCTGATCCCGGCCTCGCCGAGCATCTGCTGGAGCACGGTGGCGCGCTGCTGGGCCTCGGGGCGGCTGTCGACGAGGTACTCGAAGGCGAGGTCGGGGTGGCCGGCCTCGGCCAGCAGGGCACGGGACTTGGCCGGGTCGTGGGCCGGGTAACCGGCGGCGGTGCGGTACGGGGAGCGGGAGCCGATCGGGCCGTCCGCGACGGAACCCTGACCGAGGAAGACGACCTTCTCCAGGGCCTCGCGGTCGATCGCGTACTGCACCGCCCGGCGGACCCGGACGTCGTCGAAGGGCGCGGCCTTGGTGTTGAACAGCACGGTGCTGGTGGAGCCGGGCCCGGTGGCGGTGCGCAGCCCGTCGGCGGCGGCCTGCTTGAGCTGGCTGGGCGTCTCGGTCCAGATCAGGTCGGTGTCGCCGGAGCGCAGCGACTGGTAGCGGCTGTCGGTGTCGGGCAGCACCCGGTAGACGAGCTTGTCGGCGTGGCCCTTGGCGCCCCAGTACGCGGGATTGCGGGTCAGGGTGACGGAGACTCCGGGCTGCACGCTCTCCACCGTGTACGGGCCGGAGCCGACGGCGGGGGAGTCGCCGGACGGGGCCTCGGAGACGTAGCCGAGCGAGCGGGTGAACAGGTTCGGGAAGGCGGCGTCGGGCGCCTTGAGGGTGAAGGCGACGGTGGTCGGGCCGGTGACGGCGGTGGAGCCGATGGCGGCCGCGTCGAGGGCGCAGGCGCACTTGCTCTCCGGCTTGGCGAGCCGGGTGACGTGGTCGGCGACGGCCTGGGCGTCGAGCGGCTTGCCGTCGCTGAACGTCACGCCCTCGCGCAGGTCGAGGGTCCAGACCGTGGCGTCCGCGTTGGGGGTGAAGGACTTGGCGAGGTACGGCTGGACGGTGCCGTTGTCGCCGTTGACCATCAGCGGGTCGTACAGGGCGTTGGCGAGGACCATCATCGGCATCTGGATCAGCGTTCCGTCGGCCGGGTCGAGCTTGGCGAACGGCCGGTCCAGGCCGATCTTGAGCGTGCCGCCGTCCACGGCCGGCCCGTCGGCCGCCGCTCCGGTGTTCCCGGCGGCGGCTCCGGTGCCGGACAGGGCGTCGTCGGAGGCGGAGCAGGCGGTGAGCGTGAGCGCGGCCGTGCAGGCCGCGGCTACCAGGAGGTGGGTGTGCCGCTTCATGGTTCCTCGGTTCGGGGGGTGCGGGGCGGCCAGGGGGAGTGCGGCCGCCGACGTCCACACCATTTCGGAAGTGGCAGTACTGCCAAAAGGCAGTTGTGCAAACTTCGGATGACGAAACCCGGAAGAGTCGGCTCCCGCCTTGAGCGAGCACGGTCGGACGTGATTCGGTACTGACAGCCGCCCCCTCGGCGGCCCCACCGACGCCCGGACCGGGCACTCGCCCGGGACCGGAACAGACCGACTCGGAACCGACTCGGGCCGGCTCGGACACCCAACTCACCGAACAGGAGCGGAAGAACGATGCAGGGGACGGACACCGCGGCGGAGCCGGGCATGCGCGACCGCAAGAAGGCGCGCACCCGCGACAGCATCCGCTCCGCGGCGCTCGACCTCTTCGAGGAGCAGGGCTACGAACGCACCACCGTGGACCAGATCTGCCGCCGCGCCGACGTCGCCCACCGCACCTTCTTCCGCTACTACCCGGCCAAGGAAGCCCTGCTGTTCGGCTGGGACTTCGGTCACGTCGTCCTCGACGCCTTCGCCGCCGCCCCCGCCGAACTCCCGCTCTGGGCCGCGCTCGAACACGCGCTGACCGTCACCGGCGGACAGCTGGAGGAGCCCGTCGAGCACACCGAGCGCCGCCGGCGGCTGCGCAGGGGCCTGCTCGAAGTGCACTCCGTCCACAACTACGCCCTGGTCGTCATCGACGCCTTCATCGAACACACCGTCACCATCGCCACCGAGCGGCTCGGCACCGACCCGGACACCGACCCGGAGACCGATCTGCGCCCGACCGCGTTCGGCGCGATGTTCGGCGGCATGGTGCGGCGCCACATCCTGATCGGCCAGGAGAGCGGCACGCTGGCCGGCTGGGTCAAGGCCTACCGGGACGTGCTCGCCGCGGCGGGCTGACCCGAGCCCCGTCACCGCTTCCGTTCCCGTCCCCGGGCGTGCCGCCGGCCGCCCGGACGGCACCGCACGCCCAACTCCCCCCTCCGCACCCCCACGTCACCCCTCGCGCGGTGCTGCCGCGCGCCTTCGCCACACCCTTCGCCACACCCTTCGCCACACCCTTCGTCACGCCCCTCGCAAGACCCTTCGCACATCCCGAAAGGCCCCCGCATGTCCCTGGTCAACTTCCGCGACCCCGCCGTGCTCGCCGACCCCGCGAGCCGCTGGATCCGTCCCGGCACCCTGTTCCGCTCCGCCCAGCCCTTCCCCGCCGCCGACGCGGACGTCGTCGCCCAGCTGCGCGAGCACGGCGTCACCACCGTCGTCGACCTCCGGGGCGAGGCCGAGAGCAGCCCCGAGGACTGGGCCGCCGCCGAGGCCGCCGGCATCGCCGTCGTCGCCGCCCGGATCGAGCCCACCAACGACGAACTGGCCCAGGCCATGCGGACCATGACCACCGCCGCGGACCTCGGCGCCTTCTACCTGCTGATGGCCGAGTCCGCGCCGCAGGCCCTGGCCGCCGCCGTCGAGGCCACCGCCCGCCCCGGCGGGGTGCTGGTGCACTGCGCCGCAGGCAAGGACCGCACCGGGCTGCTCACCGCGCTGCTGCTGGAACTGCTCGGGGTGCCCGCCGAGGAGATCGTCGCCGACTACGCCCGCACCAACGAGGCGATCCAGCAGATCTGGGCCGGGCTCGCCGACCGCAACCGCGCCGCTCTCAACGAGGTCGAGGCCGGCCGACTGGTCGTCCCCGCCCCGCTGCTGGAGGCCCCCGCCGGAGCGATGAGCGCCTTCCTCGACCTGGTCCGCACCAAGCACGGCGGCGCCGCCGCCTTCCTGGCCGTCTGCGGGGTCACCGCGGAAACCCTGGACGCCTTCCACGCCAAGGCCACCGCGGGTACCGAGGCCGCCGCCGGTGCCGCGACCACGGCCCGCACCGCGAACGCCGTCCGTACCGCCGTGTCGAACGCCGCCGAGGTGACGGCATGACGACGACCCTGCTGCACCACACCGACGGCACGCCCTTCCGGGACCTCAACCACAACGGCACCATGGAGCCCTACGAGGACCCGCGGCTGCCCGTCGAGGAGCGGGTCGAGGACCTCCTCGGCCGGATGACCGTGGAGGAGAAGGCCGCGCTGATGCTGCACGGCCGGATGCTCCCCGGCGAGCACCCGCCGTTCCCCTCCGGCGCCGACCTGATCACCGAACGCGGCCTCACCCACTTCGCCATGATGGCCGTCCCCGACCCGCGCGCGATGGCCGCGTGGAACAACCACGTCCAGGACCTCGCCGCGGCCGCCCGGCTGGGCATCCCGGTCACCCTCTCCTCCGACCCCCGGCACGGCTTCACCGCCAACCCGGCCACCGCCCACACCGGCGGCGGCTTCAGCACCGGCCCCGAGCCGATCGGCCTCGCCGCCACCGACGACCCCGAACTGGTGCGCCGCTACGCCGACCTGATCCGCCGCGAGCTGTGCGCCGTCGGCATCCGGGTCGCCATCCACCCGATGGCCGACCTCGCCACCGAGCCCCGCTGGGCCCGGATCAGCGGCACCTTCGGGGAGGACCCGGAGCGCGCCTCGCGCATGATCACCGCCTACATCGAGGGCCTCCAGGGCGAGCGGATCGGCCCGGACAGCGTCGCCTGCATGACCAAGCACTTCCCCGGCGGCGGCCCGCAGGCCGGCGGCGAGGACTCGCACTTCGCCGCGGGGCGCCGACTGGTCTACCCCGGTGGCGAGTTGGAGACCCACCTGCGCCCCTTCGAGGCGGCCTTCGCCGCGGGCACCGCGCAGATCATGCCCGCCTACGCGATCCCCTCCGGCAGCGGCCTCGCCGAGGTCGGCGCCAACTTCAACCGGGACGTCATCACCGGCCTGCTGCGCGGGCGTTACGGCTTCGACGGCGTGGTCTGCACCGACTTCAACGCCATCACCGGCATGAGCGTCCCCGGCGTGGTCACCCTGCCGCCGCGGCACTGGGGCGTCGAGGAGCTGTCCGTCGCCGAGCAGGTCGTGCTCACCCTCGACGCGGGCGCCGACCAGCTCGGCGGCGAGACCGACCCGGAGCTGATCCTGGCCGCCGTCCGCTCCGGCGCCGTCACCGAGGCCCGGCTCGACGAGTCGGCCCGCCGCATCCTGCGCGACAAGTTCCGCCTCGGCCTCTTCGACGACCCGTACGTCGACGTGGAGGCCGCCGCCGAACTGGTCGGCACCCCGGAGGGCCGGGCGCTCGGCCGCGAGGTCCAGCGCCGCTCCGTGGTCCACCTGGCCGGCGAGCCGCGTACGGCCACCGCCGCCACCCGGCTCTACGTCGAGGGCGTCGACCCGCAGGTCGCCGCCGGGTACGGCACCCTCGTCGAGCAACCCGAGCAGGCCGACCTTGCCGTCGTCCGCCTCGCCACCCCGTACGAGCGGCGCGAGGGCATGCTCGAACAGCACTTCCACAGCGGTTCGCTGGAGTTCGAGGCGGCCGAGGTCGAGCGGCTCACCGCCCTGGCCGCCGCCGTCCCCACGGTCTTCGCCGCCCAGCTGGAACGGCCCGCCGTCCTCACCCCGCTGGCCCCGCACGCGGCCCTGCTGATCGGGGAGTTCGGCGCCGCGGACGAGGTCGTCCTGGACGCCGCCCTCGGCCGCGCCCCGATGACCGCGACCCTCCCGTTCGACCTGCCCGCCTCCGACGCCGCCGTCGCCGCCTCCCGCGAGGACGTCCCCTTCGACACCCGCGCCCCGCTCTTCCGCCACGGCCACCGCGCCCCCGCCGGAAGCTGACCCACCCCGCCCCGGGGAGCGCCCCCGGGGCGGGCCCTCGTATGCCGGCGCTCGGTCAGCAGCGTCGAGTCCCTTCCGATCCCGGCCGACGCCGAGGTTCACCTCGGCCGGATGCGAACATGGCACGGAGCCGGGTGAGCGACCGGCGACCATCATTCGGCCGGGCCTGCCCGGTCACGCTTGTACGGGGTGCGGTGTCATGGCGAAGGACTGGCGGGGCGACAGGATCGGCAGCGCGCTGAAAGGCACGAACCCCACGGTGCTCCGGCGGCTCGACGCCGGCTTCGCGGTGATCGGCGACGTGCAGTTCCTGCCCGGCTACTCGGTCCTGCTGGTGGACGAGCCCGGTGTGCAGCGGCTGTCCGATCTCCCGCGCGGCAAACGAACGGCTTTCCTGGCGGACATGGACCGGCTGGGTGAGGCCGTGGAGCGGGTCTGCCGGCGGCTGGACCCGGAGTTCCGGCGCGTGAACCTGGAGATCCTCGGCAACACCGACAGCTTCCTGCACGCGCACGTGTGGCCGCGGTTCGAATGGGAGAGCCCGGAGCTCGTCCGCCGCCCGGTGTGGCTGTATCCCGCGGAGAACTGGCGCGATCCCGCGAGCGCGCTCGGACCGGAGCACGACGGACTGCGGGAGGCGATCGGGCGCGAGCTCGACGGCTTGTCCGCGCCGGCGGGACGTCCGGAGGACAGGGGACGAGCGTGAGATCCAACCCTGGGACCGACGGCATGCCGCTGGGCGACGAGCGGTGGCCGTGAGTCGCCGACACGGCAGAGCGCACCGCAGCACGCTTCGACCCGCCGGCCCGGCCGCCGCCGGCCCTCGTCGCTCCGGCCCGCGTCGCCGGCCCCGGCCACTTCTCCGCGGCGGGCGAGAGTGAGTGCCGCGGCTGTCCGTTCGGGGGTCGCGAAGTCCGGATCGTGGCAGAGGGTACGCTCCGCGAGCTGCGCGTTCCCCTTGGTGGGGCGCAGAAGCAGCCGCCAGAGCAGCGGCGGGTCGAGGATGCGCAGCGCCCGGGTGACCTCGCGGCCGAAGCCGGCGCTATTGAGCTTCGGGGTGTCCCTGCGCGGACGGTAGCCGCGCCGGCGGCGGTCACAGGCAGCGGAGCAGCGCCGGACGGTCCCTGGTGCGGACGGCGGGGAGCCAGGCGGTGGTGGGTCCCGGCAGGCGGATGCGGTACCAGAGGGTGGAGACGAGGTCCTCCTCGTTGATGACGGGGAGGCCGGTCGGGAGTTGGCAGTCGGCGTCGAGGGTGTCGTTGTGCCAGACCCGCACGGGGACGACGTTGTCGGCGGTGTAGGGGCGCAGGGGGTCGACGGCGAGGCCGAGGCTGCACTGGGGGTCGCGGTCGGTGCGGTCCTGACAGCCGCGTTCGGTGTTGAAGACCCGGATGTGGGCGGGCTGTCCGGACGGTCCCGGGTGCGGCCAGAGGGCAGTGCCGGTGACGGCGACCGTGGCGCAGGAGGCCAGGGCCAGCAGAGCGGTGCGAGGGCGAGGGGTCGGGCGGCGCGCGCGCCGGCCGGGGCGGTGGGCGCGGATGCGGGCGAGCAGGCTCTCGGCGGTGTGCGGGGCGCGGGCGGCGTGGGTGGGGGCGAGACAGTCGGCGGCCAGGGCGCGCCAGAACGGGGGGACGGCGGCGGCCAGCCGCAGGGCGGCGCGGCCTTCCGCGTACTGCTGGGTGGCGGCGCAGCGGGCGGCGGAGGTGGCGCCGGGGAACGGCCGGCCGCCGGCGGCGAAGACCTCGTGGATCACGATGCCGAGCGCCCAGATGTCAGCGGTGGTACGGACTTTGACGCCGTGTTCGCCGAGTGGTTCCTTCCAGCGTTCCGGCGGGAGGTAGTCGGGGGTGCCCATCGGGGAGCCGTGGCCGTGGGTGCCGGTGAGTTCGATGGCGAGGCCGAAGTCGGAGAGGCGGACCTCTCCGTCCGCGCCGATGAGGACGTTCTCCGGCTTGAGGTCGGTGTGGACCCAGCCGGAGCGGTGCAGGTGGGCCAGGCCCTCGCAGATGCCGGTGACGATCCTGGCGCCGTCGGCCTCGTCGATGCCGATGGCGAGCAGGTCGCGCAGGGTGCACCGGGCGCGTTCCATGACCAGGACGATCGCGCCGTCGAGCGAGGGCTGGTCAGGGGCGGCCAGGACGATGGCATCGAGCAGCCGCACCAGCCGGGGGTGCGGGGCGGTACGGCCCAACTCGGCTTCGCGCCGGGCGGCTTCGGCGACCTGGCGGGCCTGGCGGGGCGCGAGTCCGGCGGTCAGCAGCACCTTGAGGGCGACCGTGTCATCCGCCCCGCCCCCGCCGTCGGCCCGGTGGGCGGCGTATACCGTCGCCCAGCCGCCCTCACCGATCAGCCCGGTGACGGTCCACTCTCCGACCCGGTGGCCGGTCGGCAGTAGTTCCTCGCCGTCCCCGGGGAAGGCCGGGTTCTGCGGCATGGCCGGCCCTCCCTACCGTCCGGACCGGCCGGGTCCGGGGTCCGGCAGGAGCACGAGGTGCTCCTCGCGGACGATGCCGAACTTCAGGGCGAGCCCCACCACGGCCTCGCGTTTGCCGCCGCGGCGGTCCGCGCGGTCGCCGTCGGGCAGGTCGATGCGGAGCTTCTCGGCGGCGAGATAGTCGAGGTGCGAGCTGACCGCGCGGGCGGTGAGGCGGGCGCAGGAGGGGTGGCCGTGCAACCGCGCGACCACCTGCGGGGTGGTGGGCACGGTGGCGAGGGAGTGGTCGCGCAGCCATGGTTCGCAGAGCGCGACCAGGACCAGGAAGTAGGTGGCGGTCTCGTCCAGCGAGTACGCCGTCATGGTGCGGCTCTCCCAGGAGCCGCCGCGGGCGTCCAGGTCCAGGTAGACGTGGTCGGGCGCGAACACCTGGAAGGACAGCGGGGTTTCCCGCCGGGAGGGCAGCACCACCCGGGAGAACTCGAAGGGGATCGGCGCGCCGACCCGCCGTGGCGGCACCCGCAGGTATTCGCCGGCGCCCTCCGGGTTCTCCACCAGGTAGGCGTGGGAGTTGCTGAGGTTGCTCAACTGCCAGTGGTCGTCGGTCGCGTGGATCTCACCGGCCAGCCGGGAGACCGACTCGTCGCCGAGGCGCAGTTCCACCGGCCTGTGAGCGGAGCCGCGGCCGAAGCGCGCCCGCTCTCCCGGACCGAGTCGTAAGGTCACCGTGTCGCCGCCGTTCCCCGCCGGCAGGTGGACGACAATCCCGCGCACTGCTCCTCCGTCCCGCGCACCGCTCCCCGTGTCGCGCGCCGACTCTTGCCGGACGGACGAACGGTACCTCTTCGCGTACGACAATAAACCGGAGCGGCAGGCTACTTGACAAGGTGGAAGCGGAGTGCACGGGTGTTCGGTCAGAGCATCGGCGCCCCCGGACGCAGCGGTGCCACCGGGCGGTCGCCGAAGGCGGCCCACGGTCGCCAGCCGCCGCCGGGACGGTCCTGAACGCGGGTGCGCAGCCGGCCGTCCTCGGTCACCGCGAAGACGTGCAGCCGTCCGGTGGAGTCGGCCGCGGCCGAGGGCGGCGCGGCGAGCACCGGGCCGGGCTCGCCGAAGTCCTCGCCGAACACGCCCGCAGGCTCCCAGGCTCCTGCGGGCGCCGACTGCCAGCGGTGGGCCAGCCGCTCGCCGCCGGGGGAGAGGGAGAAGGCCTCCAACCGGCCGTCCGCGCCGGCGATCGTCAGTGGCGCCGCGGTGGACCAGCCGAGCAGCGGCTGCCAGGCGTCCCAGCCGCCGCTGGGCACCGACTGGCGGCGCTGGAAGGCGGCCGTGCCGGAGGGGGCGATCGCGGTGACGTTCAGCCGCCCGGTGCCGTCGCGGGACACCCGCGGCGAGGCCCCGGCGGGCGTCCCGAAGCGTTCCCATGCGGACCAGGCGCCGCCGGCCGAGGTCTGCCAGCGGTGCAGCAGCGCCGCGCCGCCGGGCGCGAGCACGAACACCTCCAGCCGGCCGTCGGCGTTGGCGGCGACGACCGGCGGAGCGCCCACCGGGCCGCTGAAGCCCGCGTCCCAGTCGTCCCAGCCGGTGGAGCCGGGCGAGGCCTGGCGGCGGCGGGCGATCAGGGCACCGTCGGGGGCGAGGGCGAAGACCTCCAGCCGGCCGTCGGCGTTCCGGGCGACGGCGGGGGCGGCGCCGGCCGGGCCGCCGAAGACCTCCCAGTCCGACCAGCCGCCGTCCGTCCGCTGGACGCGGTGGTGCAGGTCGGTGCCGTCGGGGGCGAGCGAGAACACCTCCAGTCGGCCGTCGGCGTTGCGGCCCAGCACGGGCACCGCGCCGGCGGGCGTCCCGAACACCTCCCAGTCCGACCAGGTGTCGGATTCCGGGTCGGTCTGGACACGGCGCAGCATCGACCGGTCGGCCGCGTCGAGGGCGAACACGTTCAGCCGGCCCTGGACGTCCGGGGCGGCGACCGGGTTGTCCGGGCTCTGCCAGGGCGGCGGGGTGGACCGCCAGTCCAGCGGCGCCAGGTACAGGCCGCGGCGGAACCAGCCGGCGGCGCTCGCCCACCACTGCTGCCCGTCGGTGACCACCTCCACGGCGTGGCCCGGCACATGGCCGGCGCGGTCGTCGAGGGAGAAGCGGAACGGGTCGCGGGAGGCGAGGACGTCGGTGCCCTCGTAGCCGTTGCGCGGTCCGAGGAACAGGTAGTACCAGCCGTCCCGGGCCACCACGAAGGGCGACTCGGTGATCGAGACGCCGTCCGCGGCGGTGGCCGCGTCGGCGAAGGCCACGCCGGGCTCGCTCCAGGTCAGCAGCCCGGTGGAGCGCCGGTAGCAGACCTGGTGGTGCCCGCCGGGGGCGGACAGCTCGGTGTAGTACATCACCCACTGGTCGCCGATCCGCAGCACCATCGGATCGCGGGTGGCGGTCCCGCGGAACAGCGGCCCGGACGGCAGCCTGGTCCAGGTGGACAGGTCGGTGGAGGTGGCGGCGTTGATCGCCGCCCCGGTGTGCCCGCCCGCCGCGTAGAACATCCAGTGGACGCCGTCCGACTCGACGACGTGCGGGGCCCACAGGTGCTCCTCGCCGAAGTACGAGGGGTCGACGGTCAGCGCGTCCGGGTGGCTGCTCCACGGCCCGGACGGGGAGGGCGCCGAGGCGTGCGCGAGCGACACCTCGGCCGAACTGTCGGGCGCCTGCCCGGGTGGCGCGCTGTCGCCGACGATGCTGAACAGGTGCCAGCGCCCGTCGGCCTGGACCACGGTGTGGTCGTTGAGGTAGCGGCGGCGCGCGGTGGAGGGGTCGTGGACGTGGGCGAACGGGCCGGCGCCGACCCACAGGTGGGGCGGTTCCGCGGCGCCGGTGGATGCCGCTGAGGCGGTGCGGCCCGAGAGCGGGAGCACGAGTGCTCCCGCTCCGGCCGCCCGCAGCAGGCCGCGCCTGCTGATCGGGTGCATCGCTGTTGCTCCAGGGGGTTACCGGCGTGGTCAGCCGACGGCGGGTCCGTGGGTGGTGTTCAGCCAGGCCCATTCGGACCAGGTGGAGAAGCCGGTCTGCCACTTGTGGTGGATCCCGTCGGTGTTGGAGCCGAACACCTCGATCCGGCCGTCGGCGTTGTTCGCCGCGCCGATCTCGGTGCCGCCGGTGCCGAAGGTGTCCCACTGGCCGTACGGGGCGTTCAGGCCGGTCTGCCAGATGTGCTGGGCGGTGCTGCCGTTGATGGCGAACACCTCCACCCGGCCGTCCGGCGAACGTCCACTGGTCAGCCGGGAGTCGGCGGGGCCGCCGGTGGCTTCCCAGCCGGACCAACTGGTGGGGTCGGTCTGGTACTTGTGGTAGACGCCGGCGGGTCCGGAGGCGAAGACTTCGAGGCGGCCGTCCTGGTTGTGGCTGACGGTGAGGTCGTGGCCGCCGGTGCCGAAGTCGTCCCAGGCGGACCAGGTGCCGTTGACGGCGGTCTGCCACTGGTGCTGGAAGGTGGTGCCGTTGAGGGCGAACACTTCCAGGCGGCCGTCGGGGGCCTTGCCGAGTTCGATCTCGCTGTTGGCGGGGCCTCCGCCGGTGGCCTCCCAGCCGGACCAGCCGCCGTTGGGTGCGGTCTGGTAGCGGTGGAAGACGCCGACCGGGCCCGAGGCGAAGACTTCGAGTCGGCCGTCCTGGTTCGCGCCGACCGCGATGTCGTGGCCTCCGGTGCCGAAGTCCTCCCAGCCGGACCAGGCGCCGGAGGGCTGGAGCTGGTAGCGGTGCTGGAGGGTGGAGCCGTTGATGGCGAACACCTCCAGTCGGCCGTCGGCGTTGGGGCCGATGGCGAGTTCCGCGCCGGCGGGGCCGCTGAGGTCCTCCCACTCCGACCAGGCGCCGTTGATCGCGGTCTGCCAGGCGTGCGAGATGCCGTTCGCGCCGGCGGCGAACACTTCGAGGCGTCCGTCCGCGGACCGGGCCGAGACCACCCGGCCGGACTCCGCCGGATACTCCAGCGGCGCGGGGCCGGGCTCGTGGTGGCCGAGCCGGTCCACGGCGGCCCGTGCCTCGTCCATGTGCCGCAGGTGCGCGCCCGCGCTGTAGGTCGACCACTGGTGCCAGTCGAGGCCGCCGTTGGAGATCTTGTAGGCCGCGTCGGCGTTGCACTGGGCGTCGTAGGCGCACGCGTCGGAGACCTCGCTGTGCCAGTGGTCGTTGATCTCCCACAGGCCGCGGTCGGTGGAGGTGTCCGGGGTGTTGCCCTGGGTGTTGGAGGCCAGCGGGTTGCAGCTGGACTCGGCGAGGCCGACGGCGATCGCGGTCACCAGGGCTTCGCCCCGGAAGCCCGCCCGGTAGCCGACCTCGGCGCACAGGTCGCTGCCGGTGGCGGCCGGCGCGGAGGGGGCGGCGACCATCAGGCCCGCCGTCACGCCCAGCGCGGCGAGCGTGGACAGCAGGGTGCGTTGCGCTCTGGTCACGTGAGGGCTCCTTGGCCGACGGCGGGTCCGTGGGTGGTGTTCAGCCAGGCCCATTCGGACCAGGTGGAGAAGCCGGTCTGCCACTTGTGGTGGATCCCGTCGGTGTTGGAGCCGAACACCTCGATCCGGCCGTCGGCGTTGGTGGCGGCGCCGATCTCGGTGCCGCCGGTGCCGAAGGTGTCCCACTGGCCGTACGGGGCGTTCAGGCCGGTCTGCCAGATGTGCTGGGCGGTGCTGGCGTTGATGGCGAACACCTCCACCCGGCCGTCCGCGGTCTGCTGGCTGGTGAGCCGGGAGTCGGCGGGGCCGCCGGTGGCTTCCCAGCCGGACCAACTGGTGGGGTCGGTCTGGTACTTGTGGTAGACGCCGGCGGGTCCGGAGGCGAAGGCTTCGAGTCGGCCGTCCTGGTTGTGGCTGACGGTGAGGTCGTGGCCTCCGGTGCCGAAGTCGTCCCAGGCGGACCAGGTGCCGTTGACGGCGGTCTGCCACTGGTGCTGGAAGGTGGTGCCGTTGAGGGCGAAGGCTTCGAGTCGGCCGTCGGGGGCCTTGCCGAGTTCGATCTCGCTGTTGGCGGGGCCTCCGCCGGTGGCCTCCCAGCCGGACCAGCCGCTGTTGGGTGCGGTCTGGTAGCGGTGGAAGACGCCGACCGGGCCGGAGGCGAAGACTTCGAGCCGGCCGTCGGCGTTGGGGCCGACGGCGATGTCGTGGCCTCCGGTGCCGAAGTCCTCCCAGCCGGACCAGGCGCCGGAGGGCTGGAGCTGGTAGCGGTGCTGGAGGGTGGAGCCGTTGATCGCGAACACCTCCAGTCGGCCGTCGGCGTTGGGGCCGATGGCGAGTTCCGCGCCGGCGGGGCCGCCGAGGTCCTCCCACTCCGACCAGGCGCCGTTGATCGCGGTCTGCCAGGCGTGC
Organism: Kitasatospora sp. NPDC048715; assembly: GCF_043198905.1. NCBI lineage: Bacteria > Bacillati > Actinomycetota > Actinomycetes > Kitasatosporales > Streptomycetaceae > Kitasatospora > Kitasatospora sp. NPDC048715. Next base: position 153,613 of record NZ_JBICVH010000002.1, read on the forward strand.
GAGACGCCGTTCGCGCCGGCCGCGAACACTTCGAGGCGTCCGTCCGCGGACCGGGCCGAGACCACCCGGCCGGACTCCGCCGGATACACCAGCGGGGCCGGGCGGGGGCCGCTTCCGGGGACACAGGGCACGGTGACGCCGCGCTCCGCGAGATAGGGCTCCGGGTCCGTGCGCATGGACGCGTTCGGGTCGGCCCAGACCCGCAGGTGCAGGTGCGGGCCCGTGGAGTTGCCCTCGCTGCCCATCAGCGCGATCTGCTGGCCGGCCGTCACGTCGTCGCCCTCGAACACGTCCCGCCGCTGCATGTGCCCGTACTCGGTGATGGTCCCGTCCGGATGCAGGATGCGGATCCACTGGCCGTAGTCGGGCGTCGTGCCGGAGAGGACGACCCTGCCGTCGCCGGCCGCGTAGATCGGGGTGCCGTAGTCGTTGGCGATGTCGATGCCGTTGTGCTCCTGGGAGTAGTGCTGGGAGATCTGACCGCGGGCCGGGCAGGCCGCCGCGAACCCGGCGGCCAGGGCGGGAGCGGCCAGCGTGGGAGCGGCCGCGGCGGGAGCGGCCGGCACGGTGAGCGGCAGCAGCAGGGCGGCCGCGGCCCGGGCCGACCACGAGGTGAGGGAGACCATCGAAGTGCCCCTCACGCCTTGCGCAGGCGGCCGATGATGCCGTCGATGTCGCGCTGCATCATGTCCGGGCGGATGAAGTGGCCGCCCGACTCCTCGTGGGCCTCGTAGGGGATGCCGGCGCCGTCGAGCAGGGCGCGGAACTCCCGCTGGCCGGCCAGCACTTCGGTCTCGTTGAAGGTGTCGAAGGGGTTGGTCGGGTCGGGGCTGGTGCCGGCGACCAGGAAGATCCGCTTGTTGCGGTAGCTCTCCAGGCGCTCGACCGGGTTGTCGGCGGTCACCCTGGCCTGGTCCCACAGCGGCATGCCGTAGATGCTGCCGCCGGCCAGGTCCTGCACGGCGGAGGAGACGTTGGCCCAGTGCGCGAGCGCGCCGCTGTGGAGGCGCAGGCTGGCCGGGCCGGAGTGGGCGCTGACCGAGGCGAAGTGGCCCCAGTACTTGGCGGCGTACTTCAGGGCGCCGAAGCCGCCCATGGAGAAGCCGGAGACGGCGCGGCCCTCGGGCTCGGCGAAGGTGCGGAAGTTGGCGTCGACCCAGGGGATCAGCTGGTTGATGTGGAAGGACTCCCAGTTGCGGGGGCCGACGTTGGTGCTGACCGGGTTGGAGTACCAGCCGGCCTGCCCGCCGTCGGGCATCACGACGATCAGCGGCTTGCCGATGGTCCAGTCGCGGACACCCCGGCGGTCGAACTCGATGAAGTCCTGGAGGCCGCCGTGCAGCAGGTAGAGGACCGGGTAGGTGCGGCCGCTGGTGTGGTAGTCGTCGGGAAGCAGCACGTTGACGGCCGGCTCCCAGCCGATCTCGGCGGTCCGGAAGCGGTAGTACCACATCCGGGCGTCGCCCTCGTTGCGGTCGGAGATGTGCAGGCCGAAGCCGTCGTCGGCCGCGCGAGCGGCAGAGGCAGTCGCGAGGACGCTCGCGCCGCCGAGCGCCAGCGCGGCGCCGAGCCCGCCGGCGGACTTGAGGATGCTCCTGCGGGTGGGGTTGTTCGCGGTCACCGTGACCTCCTGAAGGCGCGTGATGGCGGCCCGTCCGGACCGCCGGAACTCCGACGGTCCGGACGGTAGCCACGCGCCGCAGGGCCTGGGAACCCGGAACCATACGGACTGACAGCGACGGCTCCGGGCGTGGAGACTGAGGGGCTGTTGTCCGGACTCGAGGAGCGTGTTCTCGCCCGGTCATATCGGTGAACTGACCCAGGTCATCCCATCCGAGTTGGTGGATGCAGTACTGGAGCGAGATCGGAGCGCGCGAGTGACGACGTCGGCGCCCCCTCTCGCGTCGAGGTGGACTTCGTGCTCGCATTCGGAATGTTCGAGCATCTGGGCACCGGACTGCTGTGGGGAAAGATCCCGGCCGGACTGGCCGCCGGGGTGCCGCAGCCGTCGGAGAAGGCACTTCGTGATCTGCGTCGGCGAGTCGGGGTGGCTCCGCTCAAGCGCCATGCTTGCCCCATTGCGAGATGTGACATGTCACGCCCTATTGATGGCATGTCAGGGGCCGTGAGAGCATGCGTTCGACGCGCCCCAGCCGCCTCCCCCTTCCCCCGCCTGCTGCGCGCCCGTCTGCCTTCCCCCCACTAAGGAACGACGTTGCGCCTGCCCTCACGCATGCCCAGACTGCTCGCCGCGATCGCGGCGGGCACGGCTCTCCTCGGCCTGGCCGCCGGTCCCAGCCTGGCTGCCACCCCCACCGCCGAGGCCGCCTCCCGTACCCAGCGGGCCCCGGCCGGCTTCCTGCCGCCCACCGGCGCCGCCGCGACGGACCCCTCGGAGCACGGCGCACCGCAGAGCCGCCGGCTGACGCCCGAGCAGCTCCCGCCGCTCGGGCTGCCCGTCTCGCCCGAGTCCGCTTCCTCCGCAACCGCCTCGGCGAAGGCCTCACCGCAGGCGCTGTCCGCGGCCCCGCCGGTCGCCCAGTCGTGCACCCCGGCCGACTTCAGCGCCCGCTCCGGTGCCGCGCTCGTCTCCTTCGTCAAGGCTTCGGCGCCCAAGTGCATCGGCTCCCTGTTCTACACCTCCGGCTCGGAGGCCTCGGCGGTGTTCCGCCAGAGCCAGATGGCGACGATCGCCGACGCCTTCCGGGACGCCGCCGCCACCTACCCCGGGGACAACTCGACGAGCGCGTGGCAGCTCGTCCTGTTCCTGCGCGCCGGCTACTACGTGCAGTCCAACGACCCCCAGCGCATCCCGGGCTTCGACAAGTCGCTCACCGACGCGGTGGCGCGCGGCATCGACGCGTTCGTCGCCGGCCCGCGCTTCACCGACGTCACCGACGCGAACGGCGAGGTCGCGAACGACGTCGTCATCCTCACCGACAGCGCCAAGCTGCAGGCCCGCTACCTCAGCACCTACAGGCAGGTGCTGAACGGCTACAACAGCTCGTACGACGGCTCCAGGAGCATGGTCACCCTCGTCAACAGCGTCTTCACCCCGCTGGACCGAGGCCACGACAACAACCCGGACTTCCTCGCCGCCGTCTCCGCGGACCCGAGCATCATCGACACCCTGAACGATTTCACCCTCAAGCACCGGGCCCTGCTCGGCACCGACAACGCGGTCCTGGACGCCAACGCCGCCCGCGTGCTCACCCGCTTCGTCAAGTACCCGGCCTTCCAGGGCAAGGTGCGGCCGCTGGTCAAGGCACTCCTCGACGGATCGTCGATCACCGGCCCGACCGCCCCGCTGTGGGTCTCCACCGCGAGCATGGCCGACTACCTCGACCCGGACCAGTGCTCCACCTACGGCATCTGCGACCTGAACAAGCGGCTGATCGCGGCGTCGCTGCCGGTCCGCCACACCTGTGATGCCACCCGGACCATCCTGGCCCAGGACCTCACCCCGGCCGAGCTCGCCGCCGTCTGCGCCGACCTCAAGGGCGAGGACGCCTTCTTCCACAACCTCGTCCGCGACAACGGCCCCATCCCCGGCCAGTACGAGTCGTCCGTGCAGATCGCCGTGTTCGCCGACAAGGCGAACTACCAGACCTACGCCGGAGCGATCTACGGCGCCAACACCAACAACGGCGGCATCACCCTCACCGGGACACCGACCGACCCGGCCAACCAGCCCGTCACCATCATGTACCGGCACCCCACCGACAACGGCTTCACCGCCCGGATCTGGAACCTCAACCACGAGTACGCCCACGTCCTGGACGCCCGTTACAACCTCAAGGGCGGCTTCACCCAGCAGACCAGCGTCCCCGACCTGTGGTGGATCGAGGGCGTCGCCGAGTACGTCTCCTACACCTACCGCGGCGTCACCGACACCAACGCGGTGATCCAGGCCCCCAAGCACACCTACCCGCTCAGCACCCTGCTCCAGAGCACCTACCTCAACAGTGACTCCACCCGCGTCTACCACTGGGGCTACCTCGCCGCCCGCCACATGATCGAGCGGTACCCGAGCGTCGTCCAGGGCATGCTCCACTACTTCCGCACCGGCGACTACGCCCGCGGTTACGCCTACTACAACGGCATCGGCTCCGCCTACGACGCCGGCTTCAACACCTGGCTCGACACCTGCGCCACCGACACGTGCCTGAGCGCGGGCACGCCGACCGCCGCCTTCGACAGCACCGTCACCGGCCTGACCGCGCAGCTGACCGACCGCTCCGCGGTGACCGGCGGCAAGGGCACCATCACCTCCCGCACCTGGAACTTCGGCGACGGCACCACCTCCACGGAAACCGCTCCGTGGAAGACGTACGCCACGCCCGGTACTTACACCGTCACCGTGACCGTCACCGACAGCAACGGGAAGACCGCCACCGCGGCCAAGTCCGTCACGGTCGCGGCCCCCGCCGCTCCCACCGCCTGCACCGGGGCCGACTCGCGGGCCATGGACCGCAACTGCTTCCGGACCGACCGGTCCGCCGCCGCGGGCGAGCAGGACAAGCTGTACATCTACATGCCCGCCGGCACCGTGACCCTCAACGTCACCACCACCGGCGGCACCGGCACGGCCTACCTGTACTACAGCGCCGACACCTGGGCCTCGAACACCGCCTACACCGCCTCCTCCACCAAGAGCACCGGCACCCAGAGCATCACCGTCACCAACACCACCGCCGGCTACCGCTACATCACCCTCTACGGCAAGACCGCGTTCAACGGCGTCACCGTCACCACCCAGTACTGACCCCCGGCACACCGGCGCGAACATCCCCGCCGCAACACCGGACGGGGGCGTTCGCGGCCGCGTTCGGCCAGGTCGACGGGGTGCGGTGTCAGGTCTTCGATCTCGCCGCGGGCCAGGGTGAGCGGGGCCGCGCTGATCCGCCGGGCTGTCGCCGTGCCCTGGCCGAGGCGCTGCAGTGACCGTCGGCCGATCCACCAGGCGAGCAGCGCGGCGACGACGGTGAAGGCGGCGAGCAGCAGCGAGCGCGTGAGCAGGTCGCCGAGGACGGTGTGCTGGAAGTCCTCAAGGCGCTGGGCGGGGCTGGTGACCGCGGCGGGGGTCTCGAAGCGGGTCCGTCGGTGCGGAGGTGGGCGCCGACGGCGCCACCACCTGCGACTCGGCTCAAGGTTCCGAACCGACCCGCCGATGGAGCGAAGAGCCGGAGAGGCCGCCTCCACCTGCTGGTGGAAACGGCCTCTTCGGTCTGTGAAATCGCGGTCGGGTGGGCGTGAACCCGCGAACCCTCGGCTCCCTGGCGGTCCGTCAGCCGGCCGGAAGGCGCGGGGTGCGCGGCGGTTCCGTGCGGCGGCGCCCGGTCGTCTCGAAGGCGGCGGCGAGCTGGAGCAGCAGGTTGTCGTCGTAGGCGCGGCCCGCGAAGGTCAGCCCCACCGGCATGCCGATGTCGGTCATGGTGCCCATCGGCACGGTCACGGTCGGGATGCCGAGGTGGCGCGGGACGAGATTGCCGTTCGCGACCCACACGCCGTTGCGCCAGCCGAGGTCGGCGGAGGCCTCGTTCACGTCCATGTCGGCCGGGCCGACGTCGGCGACGGCGGGGAAGACCACGGCGTCCAGGCCGAGCCCGTCCATCCACTGCTCCAGGTCGATCCTGCGGGTCTCCTCCAGGCCGCGCAGGCCCTCTTCGAGGTGCGGCATGTCGGTGAAGGACGCGTACGGGCGCTCGCGAACGAAGCGCGGGTAGTCGCCGATCGTGTCGTCGAAGCCGGCGTAGCGGTCGGGGAGTTCGCCCTGGTGCTTGGGGAAGATGCGGTCGCCGTCGACCTCGGTCAGGGTGGCGAGCCGCGGGTCGCCGTTGGCGCGCAGGAAGTCGTCCCATGCCCAGGCGGACAGGTCCTCGATCTCGACGGCGAGGAAGTCGCGGCCGACCAGGCCGCGGGTGGGCAGCGAGGGCGCGCCGGGGCGGTCGGACTCGTAGTTGGTCACCACGGGGAAGTCGACCTCGACGACCTCGGCGCCCGCGGCCTCCAGGTCGCGGCGGGCGGCCTGCCACAGGGCGATGACCGAGGCGCGGGTGTCGATCCGCTGCCCGGTCTGGCCGCCGATGCCGCCGTCGGGGTTGGTCCCGGCGTCGGGGTCGGCGTTGATGTACATCCCGGGCACGCCGACGCGCTTGCCGGCGAGCGTCGCGCGCGCCGCCGCCGCGTCCGCCGGGGCCAGCGCCGGGTAGGAGTCCGGACGGACCCGGGACGGTGCGGGGAGTCGCACCCAGGGCTGGGACCGCCACAGGTCGCCGCGGGTGTCCGGGTCGTCGGCGACGACGACGTCGAGCAGTTCGAGGAGGTCGGCCATGGTGCGGGTGTGCGGGACCACGACGTCCATCGTCGGCACGAGCGGCCAGTTGCCGCGCACCGAGATCACGCCGCGGCTGGGGGTGTAGGCGCACAGGGCGTTGTACGAGGCGGGCGCCCGGCCCGAGGACCAGGTCTCCTCGCCGAGGCCGAACGCGCCGAACGAGGCCGCCGTGGCGGTGCCCGAGCCGTTCGACGAGCCGGAGCCGTACGCGCTGGTCAGCCAGTCGGCGCTGTAGGGGCTCTCGGCGCGGCCGTAGACGCCGCGCTGCATGCCGCCGTTCGCCATCGGGGGCATGTTGGTCAGGCCGATGAGCACGGCACCGGCGGCGCGCAGCCGCTCGATGGCGAAGGCGTCGCGCTGGGCGACGAGGTGTTCGAACGCGGGTGAGCCGGCGGCGGCGGTCAGGCCCTTGGCGAGGTAGCTGTCCTTCGCGGTGTAGGGGATGCCGTCGAGGGGGCCGAGCGTCTCGCCGCGGGCGCGGCGGGCGTCGGAGGCCTCGGCGTCGGCGCGGGCGTCCGGATTCATCACGACGAGTGAGTTGAGCGCCGTGGTGGTGCCGGGCCGGTCGTAGGCCTCGATCCGGGCGAGGTAGGCGTCGAGCAGGGCGACCGCGGTGGTCTCGCCCTTCTCCAACGCTGCGCGCAGGTCGGCGATACCTGTCTCGACGACGTCGAATGCGCGGGTCATGCGGGTGCCTCCGTGGTCATGGTCGGCGCCGGCCGGGGTGTTCTCGGCCACGGGCTGCGCCCTCCTGATAAAACTAACTTTGTTAGCAACTGCTGTCGGTCTGGCACGATAGCTCCCGGACGCGGAGAGCGGAAGAGGGGATTTCGGTGGGCCGACCGAGCAGGGCAGTGCTGACCCGCGAGCGGATCGCGCGCGCCGCGCTCCAGGTCGTGGACGAGGACGGCGCCGACGGCCTGACCATGCGAGCACTGGCGGAGCGGCTCGGGGTCAAGGCGGCGTCGCTCTACAACCACATCCGGGGCAAGGACGAACTGGTCGACACGGTCTCCGAGCTGGTCAACGACGAGATCGACCACGCGCCGCTGGGCGATCCCGACTGGCGGGCCGGCCTCGCGGCGTACGCGCGCGGCTACCGCGCGGTCTTCCGGCGGCACCCGAACGCCGTCGCCCTGCTCGCCCGCCGCCGCGTCGAAGCGGCCAGCGCGCTGCGCGGCTACGACGCGCTGCTCGCCCTCCTCGGCCGGGCCGGCCTCGGCCCCGCGGACGCGGCGGAGGTCGCCGCGGCACTGGACTACCTGGTACTCGGCTCCGCGATGGAGACCTTCGCCGCCAGCTTCACCCGCGCACCGGCCGCGTACCGACCGCAGTACCCGGCGCTCGCGGACGCCCTGGACGGCTCCTTCGCCCGCGGCGGCGGCGCGACCGGCCTCGACGACCGCGGGTTCGAGCTGGGGCTCGGCCTGCTGCTCGACGGCGTGGAACGCCGTACACCGTAGGGCCGAGGAGGGTGTCGCGCCCCCGGGAGGGGCCGGAGGCTCCTGCCCTCGCCCGAGCGGAGGCCGGTGATGCTCTCGGGCCGGGTCTGCCGGGCGACGACGGGCGCGATCCTGCTCCGGACAACCCACGAGGCGCGGTGACGGCCAACGGATCGCAGGTTCGAATCCGGTTGTCCCGACCTGCAAAACTGCAGGTAGCAGGCCGTTTCCGGTTCTGGCGGGAGCGGCCTTGGCGCCAGCCCGTTGCCATCGTTGTCATGGGTGCCGTCCTCGCATCGTGCACCGCCTGCATCGCCGGGCCCCAGGGAACCGGTGGCGCCGTGATCGGGATGGTTCGCCGGCTTCGCGGTACGGTCGTGGGATGACTCAAGTGCCCAATTGATAGGGCGCGTTGGTGGTGCGTACCGACTTCTCCGGACCCACGTCGCGGGAGCGTCCGCGTGAGGCCTTGGCGGCCCCGAACGAGGACGGGTTCCTGCCCCACGTCGAACTTGTCGACGATCCCCGCTTCGCGGGCATGACCTGCGCCGAGGCGAGGAATCTGCTGCCGGGCGACCACCAGCACCGGTTCCTCGTCCTGGCGGACACGGTGACGCTGAGCTCGATCGGGCTGCCGGTCGCCGTCGTGGACCTGCGGGACGAGCCGGGGCGCTTCATCCGGGTCGTTGCCGCGGAGCTTCGGGGGATCGAGATCAACGTGTCGATCGCGAACATGGGCTTCGGCGAGTTCGCCGACGCCGTCGACGAGGACGGGGTGTCGTGGACCGTGCCCGGTGTCCCGCTGCTGCCGCGCCTGGAGCTGGAGCCGACGATGGCGCGGGCGGGCGTCCTCGACGGGGCCCGGTGGCCCTGCTCGAATCACGTCCTCGCCGACTTCCGGGCCTGGTCACCGCGCTCGGCGCCCACCTCGGGCGCATCGCCCGGGTCGGCCTCGACACCTCGGCCATGGCCGCGCCTCGACGACCGGGAACCGCACCCCGGCCGCGGAACTCCTGCTCGGCTGAACGGTCCGGGCAGACGCGGGCAGACGCGGGCAGCGCCGCGTGCCCGGACCGCTCCCGCTCCGGCCGCTCCGGGCCGACGCGAGCCCGGCATCGGACCCGACCACCGCGGCCCTGTCGGGTCCGGGCCGAACCCGGAGTAGCCTGGGCATCACCGAAGGCACTTCGCATGCCGGCACCGGATACTGGCGTCGTCTCCGGCGAACGGCAAGGCCGGACCCGGCCTCTCGGCCCGGGTCCGGGGACAGGTCCCGGATCATGACCACGACCCTCGATCGTGCGACGACGCCCACCGCCCGGGATTCCACTGCACGGCTCTCCCTCACGCCCGGTGGCGTGCGGCCCGGCCGCCTGGACGGAGCCTGGTGGCCCCGCTCGCGTGATCTTCTTCTCGAACTCCCCGTCCTGGCCGCCGAAATCGACGAGCGGTGGGGCCGGATCACCCGGATCACCGTGAACCCCGCGCAGTGGCCCGTCATCCCCCGGCGCATCCCGGTCGCCGGGCACACCGTCCACGCGGGGTGGTTCACCACCGAGCAGGACCAGCACACGGTCGCGGTGTTCTCGTACGCCCCGCGCCGGCTGAACCTGCTGGTCGTCCCGCCGGAGACGGATGCCGTCGATGCCGCCCGGCTGATGGCCGAAGCCGCCGACCCCGCGAACACCATGGCCGCGAGCGGTCTCCTCGCCGTGGAGACGCGAGGCGGCGCACAGCGGCCGAGGTCCGGTTCCGACTTCCTGCCGTCGGCCGTCACTCCCTCCGACGCCGTCGGCGAGGCGGACCGACGGGCGGATGTCGCCCGCAGCCGGGCCGCCTCCTGGCCGGTACCCGCGTAGCCGGCGGGACGGCAGCCGCCCGCTCCGGCCGCGGGGCCGCGTGTGTCACTCGCGGGACCACTCGGCCTCGGCGTGCGGCGGGCCGGCGACACCGGCGCCCTCCCAGAGGCGGATCCTGATCGCTCGGGGGCCGGGCGCGGGCCGGGAGAGCGTACGCACGAACACCTCCCGCAGGTGGTTGGCCGCCCGCTGGGGCGGCCCGTTGTACTCCAGTGGATCCTGCACCGGAGCGCCGCGCTGCCGGGACCAGCGGCCGTCGTCGTCCTGCGTCTCCAGAACCCACCGGTACTGCCGCATCCTGACCTCCGTGCCGACGATCCCTGGCCCCGGACACGACGGTATGGGCCGGGCGGATCAACCGCGACCGGTGGACCGCGCCGCGGCCCCGCCTGCCGTCGGCCGCCGGCGGAGCGGGCCTCAGTCGTGTCGTTTCGGCGCGCGTGTCACGCGGAGGAGTTCCTCGTGGAGCAGCCGGCCGACCAGTGCGCCGCCGAAGACGACGATTCCCACGCCGACCAGCCACGACTGGATGACCAGGACGGTCCCGAACGAGCCATAGGTGACCGCGTTGGACGCGATCAGCGGCGAGAAGACGAGCCGGGGGCAGGCGGTAGGCTCCAGGCCTTCCTGGTTCCAGCACGCCCTCGCGCGCACCGGAGCGGCGGGCCTGACGGCCTTCGCCGGCGACGCGGCAGCAACCGTCCCGCATCTGACCGGCAGGCAGGGCCGCAAGCGGTACGAGGGCATCTCGCACGCCGCGATCGGCAGCGTCCAGGACGCGGACCACGAACTCCTCGGCGTCCCGTTCGTCGGCACCGACCACGTCCTGCGTCTCAACCGCCCCCGGGCCAAAGCTGAAGGGTCTGCAGGTCTCGATCACAGGCAGTAGCTGTGGCGGGGCGGTCGACCCGGGGACCACTTTGGGACCACACCTGATGAGCGCCTATGGGTGCCGATGGTCCGAAACGGACACTTGTGCACGAAGTAAACATTGAGCAACTGTCAGCTCCACGTGTGGCGGCGATTCCGTCGAGAAGTCCCAACTCACTTGTTCCCCAGGATGGTTGGGCAGCAAAAAAGCCGAGGCCTTGAGGGCCAGGCTGTCGACAGTAGTTGAACCCCTTGACTGGGGGTCAAGGGGTCTCTGGCAAGCGGTGGGCGTCCGACTCTCCCGGCGCTTCGCTGTCTCGTGATGACCGGTCCGCTGAGTCCAGGGGCTGACGGCGGCGCGGGCGAAGCATTCGCCGATCTTGCCGGTGCCGATGACGCCGACGGTCATGCCGTGGATGTCGCGGCCGAGGAGGCCGTCGAGGCGGAAGCCGAATTCTCGGGTGCGGTTGGCGGCGGGGGCAAGGGTCCAGGCGTATTCGGCGACCGCACGGCACCCACGGTCCGGCACGTCAGGGGAGCAGGGCCTCGATCCGGGCGAGGTGGGCGGCGAGGATCTCCTCGAATGCGGCGCGGCGGTCCGCTCCGAGGGGGCGGATGTCGCGGGCGAAGTGGGCCAGGGCGGGGAAGCGTTCGGGGTCGGCGCCGAGGACGGCGACACGGAACTGCTCCATGCCCTGCTCGTACTCCTCGGGGGTGACGGTGCTGATGCCGGCCTCGGAGGAGATCAGCGCGGCGAGGAGGATGACGATGCGGTGGTACCGCACCGCGACCTCCTCGTCGGGCAGGCCGGACGCGCGCAGGGCCTGCAGCAGTTCCTCCATGACCATGCGGGATCCGGTGCCGCCGGACCCGTAGCGTCCCCACACCGCGGCGAGTTGGAGCTGCTCGCCGAAGGCCTCGCGCAGGCGCAGGGCCAGGGCGGTGATGCGCTGCTTCCAGTCGCCCTCGGGGCGGTAGCCGTCCATGGAGGCCAGCAGGATCCGGTCGGCCACCGCGCGCAGCAGTTCGGTCTTGTTCCGGAAGTGCCGGTAGAGGCTGGAGGAGTCGGTTCCGAGGGCCGCGGCGAGTTTGCGCACGCTGAACGACTCGGCGTCGCTCGTGCGCAGCAGTTCCGCCGCCGTGTCCAGGATCTCCTCGGTCGACCATCGCCTTCGGCCGGTCATCCCGCCCTCCCGTCGCTCGTCCGGAGTCAGCCTAGCTCATGCACTTTCTCTTGTACTTGCTCATGCGCTTGCTTGTGCACTTGCTGTTGCACGCACTGCGTGCATAATCGGTGCAACGCACAGTCCGACCACAACGAGACCCCGGCACCCGGCCGGGAGGGGGAGAAGGACGCATGAGTGGGAGCGCTTTCGCGACACGGCCGTCGGAGCCGGATTACTCGGTGATCACGACCGAGGAACTGCTCGCCCACCGCGACACGGAGAACCGCTGGCGGGCGTCGGGCGCGGCTCGGGCCGTCCTCGGGGAACCCGATCCCGGCGCCGCGATCGCCTGGCAGCAGGTGGCGCTGCCCGGCCGTGACCTCCCGGTCCGGGTGTACCGGCCGCAGTCGACGGGGGAGGGCGAGGCCGGCACCCGAACCGACCTGCCACTCGTGGTCCATGTCCACGGCGGCGGCTTCGTGGGCACGGCGACCCAGTGCGACTGGGCCAACAGCCACCTCGCCGCGGCACTGCCCGCCCTCGTCGTCTCGGTCGAGCACCGCCTCCTCGCCCCCGGCAGCCCGCTCGCGGACGCCGCCGACGACGGCTGGGGCGTGCTGGAGCACGTGGTGCGGCATGCCGTGCGGTGGGGTGTCGACCCGGCGCGCACGGCCGTCTTCGGTGAGAGCTGCGGCGCGCTGATCAGCGCCTTGACGGCGATCAGGGCCAGGGAGGCCGGCGTGGAGCTCAAGGCGCAGGTGCTGGTCAATCCGGTGGCCGACGTGACCGGGACGGGGATGTTCGACCACCCCTCGATCGCCGAGTACGCGGACAACCCGACCCCGGCCCTGCCGCTGCTGCGGCTCTTCCAGCGGCTCGCCGTTCCGCCGGGAGCCGACGCCGGTGCGGTCTCACCGCTGCACGCGAACGACCTGAGCGGGCTCGCCCCGGCGCTGGTGGTGGTGCCCACCCGGGACGCGGTCGCCGACCACGGCCGCAGCTACGCCGAGCGGCTGCGCGAAGCAGGGACCCCCGTGCGGCTCTCCGAATACCCGGGAGCCAAGCACGCGTTCCTCACCCTGCCCGGCCTGGAACCGCAGGCCGAGGCCGCCCGGGCCGAGATCCTCGCGTTCCTCCGCGCGGCCCTGGCCGAGTGACGGAGGAACGACCGCCGACACTCGCGGAACGTCCTCGCGTCACTCCTGGTAGCAGCACCCGCCGTACTCGTCGCAGTCGTATTCGAAGCCGTCGTCGGCGCCGTGGGTACGGCTCAGCTTTTGGTCGTCCACGGGGCAGATCGGGGTGAACGACGGATTGACCTGGAGGAACGTCGAATCCTTCAGGGAGAACACAGAATTGACGACATCGAGGCCGTGTTCGCGAATCCCTTGCTGAATGAAGTCGAATGCGTCGTAGACGTGGCCGCAGGCGCACGTGATCGGGGCGCATCTGAAGTTCGCGACCCTGACGCCCAGCTCCACTCGAATCCTTTCGGTCTCCTCAGGGGATATCGGGCGGAGCCCCGTGCGGCGAATCCGCTCCGGAGTCCAGAACCGCTCCTTGATGACAGCGGCCTGGGTGCGGGTCAGGTAGAACGAAGCCGAGATGCCACCCGCGATCGTGGCGATGACGATGTCCGCGACGGCTTCGTCGTCCGCTGAAGCCACCACCTTTCCGGTGGCGACTACCTTGTCGATTTCCGCTAGCAGCTTCATGGTGCCTACTTCTTGAATTCCTGCGATTCACCTGCGGTGTCCGCGAACTCTCGGTGATGCGCATCATTTCGCTGTCTCGTCCGCCGGAGACCGGGTGCGGGTGAGGTTTCAGAGTCGGAGGGGGCCGTCAGGCCTGTGGAGGTGCCTATTGTCAGTGTGCGACGTCCCGCGACCGCTCAGCAACCGGACCGGAGAGCCACCGTGAACGGCAGGATTCCCGGTTAATGGGTTGCAGATCTCCGGGATGGGGTGTCGGATCCCGGCCATGACGATTGTGCTGGGAACGCCGACGGCAGGCGGGGTGCGCGAGGCCATGGGCGCACTGCGGGAGTGGCAGGACGACGGAGCGCCGATGCAACTGCACCCGGGGGACATCGGCTGGAACCATCGGCTCGGAACGCCTGAGACGGCCGCGGCGGTTCGGACCTGGAGCCGGGGCGGACGGATCCTCGCCGTCGGGATGCTGGACTCGCCGACGGTGTTGCGGATGACGGTCGCTCCCGGCGCGTTCCAGGACGAGGACCTGGCGCGGCGGCTTGTCGAGGACATCTCGCTGCCCGAGCGCGGCGTGCTGCCGGAAGGAGCGGTGTCCGTCGAGGCGCCGCTGGGCCTGCTGCTTCACGACCTGCTGACCGAGGACGGCTGGGGCGTCGACGAGCCGTGGACGCCGCTCTTCCGCGACCTCGCGGACGCGGTGGAGGACCCCGGCGTGCGGATCAGGGCGATCGGCCCGGAGCAGGCGCAGGACTTCGCCGACGTTCTGCGGTCGGCGTTCAACACCTCGCGGCCTACGCGCGAGTACTGGCACGCGATGTCGGCGGGGCCGTTCTCCGCCGACGCCCGCTGCCTGGGCGCCTACGACGCCCAGGGCAACCCGGCGGCGGTGGTGACGGTCTGGTCGGCCGGCCCGGGGAAGCCGGGACTGGTCGAGCCGATGGGCGTCCACGAGGACCACCGCGGTCGCGGGTACGGCCGGGCGATCACCGTCGCCGGGGCGGCCGCGCTGCGGGAGATGGGCTCGTCGAGCGTTCGTGTGTGCACTCCGAGCTCCAACGTCGGTGGCGTCGCCACCTACAGGGCGGCCGGATTCGAGGCGAGGCCGGAGATCGGCGACCGGATCCGCAAGGCCTGACGCCGATACAGCCCGGGCCCTCGGCCCCCAGGGGTCCGCCGAGCGGAGCTGACAGCAGGTTCGTACGGGCTGGAGTCGGGTCCGGTTCGGCTGGTGACCGGGCGCGGCCCCGATCGGGACCGCACCCGGTCGGGGCCATCACGGAGAGCCCAGGCCGTCCTTGACGAGTGGTGTGCCGGCCGGCACCGCCTCCTGCCTACTGGTCCGGCCGCTGGTCCGGCCCGTGATCAGCGCAGGTGCCGGGCGAAGAACCCGGCCGCGTCCTCCCCGGCGAACTGCGGGACGCCCGTGTGCCCGCCCATGTTGGCGTGCAGCGTCTTCTCCTGGGAGCCGAAGGCGTCGAACAGGTCCAGGGACGCCTGCCGGTCGTTCCCTTCGTCGTCCCACTGCAGCAGGACGTGCAGCGGAACGGTGACCCGGCGGGCCTCCTCGAACATGGCGCGGGGCACGAAGCTCCCGGCGAAGAGGCCGGCGGCCACGATGCGCGGCTCGACCACCGCCAGCCGGATGCCGATGGAGATGATTCCCCCCGAGTACCCGACCGGGCCGCCGATCCCGGGTAGTGCGAGGAGGGAGTCCAGGGCGGACTGCCATTCCGGGACGGCCCGGTCGACGAGCGGGAGGATGAGGGCGTCGATGATCTCGTCACCGACCGGCTCACCGGCGGCCATGGCCTGCCGCAGGTCGGCGCGGGCCTGTTCGGCCGCGGCCCAGCGGGGCCGGTCACCGCTCCCGGGGAGTTCGATGGTGGCCGCGGCGAAGCCGTCCGCCGCGCAGCGTCGGGCCCGGGCGACCAGCCGGGGGTACATCTTGTGCAGGCCGAGCGGGGGGTGGCCGAGCAGGATCAGCGGGACCGGCTCGGACGCGGAGGCGGATGCGGGCGTCCACAGGATGCCGGGGATCTCGCCGAGGGTGAACTCGCGCTCGAGGATGTCGTCGTCGAGGCGCTGTTCGGAAGTGAAGTTCATGGTCGTGCCTTTCGGGAATGCGCTGGAACGGCGCTCCCGGACGACGACCTATCGCCCGACCGTGACCCCGGAGGAGAGCACCCATGTCGATACGTTCACGGGTACCACCTCCTTGTTCTCTCGCACGGCCTCCGGAAGGCTAGCAGATCGGCGGAAGCAACGGTCGACGAAGCGAACGCGCGTCCGTCAAGGTTCGACGGCATGCGGTCAGAGCCCGGTGGCACCGGACGGGCATCATGGGCTGATGCGCGTCGTTCTCTTCCAGCCTCCGGTGTTCAGACGGGAAGCCCCCGCCACTGCGCTGGCCAAGGCCCTGGCCGTGAGCGACAGTTGGGCCACCATCCTGCATCTCGGGATCGGTGACTGACCGGCCACGTCTCCGTCGGCACTCCGGGACGGCTTGGCCGAGGGCCGCCGATGTCACGCTCGACGCCATCACCGTGCCCGGCGTGCGGGTCTCGCGCATCGCTCAGTCAACGTCCGCGTCGCCGGTGTCCGCGTGCTCGCCCAAGCCGAGACCGGAGAGTATGTGGTCGACGTCCTGGTCGTCGGCTCCCTCGATGTCGATGTCGCCCTCCACGTGCAGGTTGAGGTGGGCGAACCGGGGGGCCAGTTCGGTCAGAACGGTCAGCGGGTCCCGGTCGTCGTCCGTGTCCTCGATCACCAGGTCCCTGATGCCCAGGTGCGTGAGCTGGGGGAGCAGCGAGCTCTCCGCGAGGACGACGAAGTCGCCGGCCTCGTCAGGGTCGAAGTGCGCCTCGCTCAGGTCGAGGCTTCTCAGTCGGGGATACCTGGACGCCTCCAGCGCTTCCAGCTGGGCGTTGGTACCCACGGTGCCGTGGACGTCATGGCCGATCTCCACCTCCAGCGAGGTGAGACCGGGTGCCGAGAACGCGAACAGGGAACCGTCCGAGAAGACGGCCCCCCGGGTCCGCAGATGGGTCAGGGTGTCGTGTTCCACGTCGTCGAACAGGAAAGCGCCTTCGAGTTCCAGGGTGCGCAGTGCGGGCAGGGACGTCCACAGGGCGCGCTCCACCTCCTTGGGCACCACCGCATCGTGCAGGTACTTCTCGGGGTCGACCCGGTTTCCCGTCGAGGTCTCGTGGAGCTCGAAGAGCGTGTCGAAGTCGTGGCCGAAATACAGGGCCTGCAGTCGGGGCCACGGTCGACGGGAGAGGGCGGCCGCGGCGCGTTCGGCGGAGTGGTGGTAGTCGGTGAGGTGCAGTTCCAGGTCGGCCAGCAGGCGGGTTGCCGGGTGGGACAGCAGGACATCGATCAGCGCCGCCTCCCACTGCTCGGGATCGGTCGGATCGAAGGCCCCGGCGTGGGGCGGGTCCGCGAGGAGCCGCTCCAGCATCGCCCGGCGCTGCGGCGCGGTCTCCGCCACCAGCCGGAAGACGGCCTTGTCGATGAAGCCGCGGGACCAGGTGAACTGCCAGGAGCCGTCAGCGCGCAGAGGATCGAGCCCGAGCGCACGCTCCACCTCGGCGTACGCGGCGGCCGGCTCCGGCACGTCCTCGCCGCCGTTCCGGTGGAGGTGCTCCAGCCGGATCGCCTCGCCCCGTGGGTCACCTGCCGCGGTGAGCGCGTCCGCGTAGGCGAGCCATGCCTCCCACCCGCCCGACACCGGTGCAGCCACGTCGTCGACAAAGGGCATGTCCTTCTCCTGGTCTCGGGTACGAGGCACCCTAGGCGTCTCCACTGACACCGCCGCCCCACCACCGATGTCCGCTCTCGCGGGCCGACTCGGCGTTGCGAAGCGGCCTGCCGCAGCGCGCTGTGGGTGGGGGAGTCCTCGGCCGCGGTCAGGACGACGAGTTCGAGGGTGTGGGTTCCGGGGATGACGGAGGCGGTGCAGTCGAGGTCGAGGCGGCCGGCGGCTGCCTGTGGTGGCGTCGCGGGCGCACCCGCGGCGGGGACGCGGTCCTGCTGGACCGGGATCTGCTGCGCACGCCCGGCGTGCGGACCGCGGCGGTGGTGGCAGGCGCGTTCTACCTGTGCGTCACCGGGTCGCTGTTCCTGCTGCCGCCCTACCTCCAGCAGGTGCGTGGGATGTCCCGGCCGCCTCGGGCCTCGCGGTCCTTCCCGTCATCCTGGCCGTCGCCGCGGCCGCGCTGGTCTCCGGGCGGCTGATGAGGACCCCCGGACCACGCCCGTTCCTGGCCACGGGTCTTCTGTCGCCGGGTCGCCGCCGGGACATGATCAGGACTCATGATCCGTTTCCCGAAGTGTCGTTGTCGTCCCAGCCTCGTTGTTCCCTACGGTGAGGCTGCGAGGACGTCCGGCGCGGACACCGGCACCGTGGCGCCGCACCTCGCCCCCGGGCCCGGGCCGGGTTCGCGAAAGGCACGTACCCATGCCGATGGACATCGTCGACGCTCAGATCCACCTCCACCTCACCATGAGCGCCGAGGAGACCCTCGCCGCCATGAACGCCCTGGGTATCCAGGCGGCGGTGATCGACGAGTTCTGGGGGTTCGAGGCCCGGACCGGCCACGGCGAGCCGGGCATCGCGCTACCGGGGGCCCGCGCGTTCCGTGCCGTCGCGCCCGGGGCCGAGATGGCGTCGATCCGGTACCCCGAGCGCTTCTGCTACCTGCTGCGCATCCACCACCGGGATCCCGAACTCGCGGCCGGTATCAGGGCGGTGGCCGACGCGCCGTATGCCCGGGCGGTGCGGATCGTGGCACGCGAGGACGAGGACGTCAGGGAACTGGCCCGGGGCGACTACGGGCCGGTGTTCGACGCCTCCGCCGACCACGGCCTGCCCGTCTTCGCGATGACGGCGCGCAACGGGCACCTGCTGCGCCCCTACGCGAAAGCCCATCCCGACACCCCGATCGTCCTCGACCACGTCGGAATGCCGGTGAACGACGAGGAGTTCGAGGACGTCCTGCGGCTGTCCGACCAGCCGAACATCATGATCAAGTGGGGGCACGGCCCGGAGCTGTTCCACGCCGGTGACTACCCGTTCACGCCCGCGCTCGACAAACTGCTGCGCGTGCTGGACGCCTTCGGCCGCGAGCGCGTCATGTGGGCCAGCGACCACACCATGATCAGCGGCGACCACTGCTGGGCCGACGAGCTCTTCGCCCTGCGGGAGACCGACCGGCTCGGCGCCGAGGACAAGGAGTGGCTCCTCGCGGGGACGGTGCGTTCCGTCCTGGACTGGCCGCGCCCGGCGAAGCCGTGAGCGGGAGACCGTGAGCAGGAGGCCTGAGCGGGCGGCCGTGAGCGGGGCGGCCGTGAGCAGGAGGCCTGAGCGGGAGGCCGTGAGCGGGCGGCCGTTCGGCGGAGGTGATGGCCGGTCGGCACGGTCGGCACGGTCGGAACCGCCCCGGATCCGCTCCGTCGGCCCGTCCCGGCCCCGACCCCGGCCGCCGGGTGCCGCGTGAACCAGAGGGGAAGGCCCCGCTCCAGGGCGGTGAAGTCTCGGTGGCCGCGACCCGGGATTCGCCCGAACCAGTCAACAACGCTGTCGGTCAGTGCTATGTTACCCGGCGGTTCGAGAGTCGGTGCGACGGCTCCGAGCTGTGCGTCCCGCCACAAGTCACCACTGCCTCAGCACCGTTGACCCCGAAGGGACCCTCCACGTGACCGTGCGCAAGCTGACGCTGTCAGCCGCGGCGACAACCACCGTGCTCCTCCTCTGCGGCGCCGTCCTGACCGGAGCGGCGGCCTCACCGGCCGCCGCGAACACCACCGCAACCACTGCAACCACCGCAACCACGGCAGCGGCGTCGTCCGACCCCTCCGCCGCCCCGGGCGCGTCGGCGACGCTGGCGCCCCCGACGTCCGGCACGGCCGCGGCCACGGTGGCGGCCCCGGCGCAGGGCAGCGCGCCGGCGACCGCCACCACCGCCCCCGTCCTCGCGCTCTCCTCCTACGACCCGACCACCGGCGCCGCCGTGCTCGCGCCGGCCACCACCGGTCCGCAGGCACCGTCCGCCCTGGCCGCGAGCCCGGACGCCGCCGCGGCCGCCGTCCGGCCCGGGCAGCTGATCGACAGCCCGCCCACCCCGGCGGCCCCGCACGGCGCGCTGGTCGCCGTCACCGATGTGCAGTCGACGGCCGACGGGAAGGTGGCCGTCTCCACCCGCCCGGCCACCCTCCCCGAACTGCTCGGCGGCACCAGCACCAGCCTGCGCAGCGCCGTCAGCCCGAGCACCTTCGACGTCCAGCCCCAGATCGGCGGCGTCCAGGTCGTCACCGACTTCGGAGCGACCTCCGGTCAGGGCTCGGTGTCCGGCAGCCTGGGGCTGAGCGCGAACGTCACCGTCCCGCTGCCCGACGGCAGTTCGGCGAAGATGTCCGGCTCGGTCTCGCTCCGTCCGGCCATCGACTTCTCCTACCAGGGCGGCCTCGGCGTCATCGACCCCCAGCAGGCCCGGGTCGGCTTCACCCTGGGCGCGCACGCGGACTGGCACGTCAGCGCGAACCTCACCGCGAGCACCGGGCCGATCCGGATACCCCTGGCCAAGTACAGCGCCAGCCCCGTGGTGATGGTCGGCCCGCTGCCCGTCGTGATCAACCTGGCCTTCACCCTCTCGGCCGACATCAGCGCCGACGGCACCGTCAGCCTCGACGCCGAGCAGGCCTACGACGGCCAGTGGGGCGTCCACTCGGACTACGTCAAGGGCCCGGGCTGGACCACCACCACCGACCCCGGGAACTCCACCGTCTCGCCGCTGCGCCTCAACCTCAGGGGCTCCGCCTCGGCGAAGGCCGGCCTGCTCGCCGAGGGTTCGATCGCCCTGTACGACACGATCGGCGTGAAGGCGTCCATCGAGCCGTACCTGCGGGCCGTGGTCAACGGCTCCGTCGTCCTCGACGGCGCGAGCACCACGCCGGACGTCAACGGTGCGGCGGCCCTCTACGGCGGACTCGACATCAACGGGGCGCTGATGGCCCGGCTCGTCATCCTCGGCACCCCGATCCTGGAGGCGGACCTGCCCTTCCTGGCCTTCCACCGCGAATGGCCGATCGCCTCGGTCAGTGTCGGGCAGCCCCCGGTACGGCTGGTGGACTGGACGTCGCTCAACGCCAGCCTGTTCGACGACAACCACTCCGCCTACCTGAAGTCCCGGCCGGACTGGGACCCGTACGCCCTCAAGGCCGCCTGCCCGGACGGCAGCCGGCTGATCGGGCTGAGCTACGGCGGCGACAACGGCCTCTGCACGGACGTCACGAAGGCGGACCTGTGGGACGCCGGCCGCGCGTTCGTCGTCGACCACGGCGGCACCTACGTGACCAGCGAATGGGCGTCGGGCTACGCCAAGGCCCAGTGCCCGGCCGGCTCGGTCATGACCGGGTACAGCCGCAACGGCCGGACGATGGGCGCGCTGTGCGCCAAGTCCGCCGCCCCGCTGGGAACTTCGACCCGCACGCTCTGGTTCGAGAAGGGCGACAACCGCCCGGCCGCGGCCGGTGGCGGTGACTTCTCGTACGGCTTCGCCAAGGGCCAGTGCGCGGACGACGAGGTCGTCGCGGGCATGGCCTACAGCGCGCCCTGGTGGCAGCTGTGGGCGGCGCGGCCGTCCGCGCTGCTCTGCCAGAAGCTCGCCGTCTGACAGCCGTAGGGGCAACCACCGTTGAACGCGGCCGACCCATGGCCGACCACGGCTGATCACCGCTGACCGCCGAGCAGGTCGCGCGGCCGGGGGGGCCCCCCCCCCCCCGCGGGGGGGCGCGCGGGCGGGGGGGCCCCCCGCCCCGCCCGCGCCGCCCCCCCCGAGGGGGAGGCGCCCGTCGCCCGGCGCGGGGGGGAGC